>JAJUIX010000002.1 GCA_029267455.1 Enteractinococcus sp.
AGAGCTCAAGGGCGCACTGGGCAATATGGAACCGATGATGAAGAACCTCGGCGGTTCCATGTTCGGTCTCCAACTTGGGCACGCTATCGGAGAGCTCGCTCAGGAAGTCCTGTCTGGCACGGACACCGGTTTCCCGGTTGCAGGGCAGCGCATGGCGATGATCCCCGTCAATATTGAGGAATTCGGCGACGGACTGTCCATCGAACCAGAGCAGATACGGATCTATCTTGCACTGCGCGAAGCCGCCCGGATGCGCCTCTATGCGAATTCGCCATGGCTGGCGCGGGATCTGACCGCCATGGTCCAGCAGTATGCAGCCGGCATCAGTATCGACGTCTCAGCGATCGAAGACGCTGTGCAGACATTAGATCCAATGGATCCCGAGTCGATGAATCAAATGTTCTCCGGTTCGATGTTCATCCCCGAACCTGAAGGTGCACAGAAAGCGGCCATCGAACAGCTGGAGACGCTGTTAGCCCTGGTTGAAGGGTGGGTCGATGTCGTGGTGACTGAAGCGGCGAAACCTTTGGATTCGGCCGATGCACTGCGTGAAATGATTAATCGCCGTCGTGCTTCCGGCGGTCCAGCCGAGCACGCCTTTGGGTCGCTGGTCGGCCTCGATTTACGTCCGCGCCGACTCAATGACGCCGCCCAACTGTGGACCACCATCCAGGAGTCCGAAGGCAAAGAATACCGCGACGAGATCTGGGAATCCCAGCTGCGACTTCCAACCGAAGAGGATCTCGACGATCCTGAAGGATATGTCAAACGTCGCGAAACTGCCGATGAACAGTCAGCCAGCTTGGATGAAGATCTGAAGAAACTCCTCGAAGGCGGCTACGAAGAGGACTAGTCGTAGGCATTGGGGAACAATTCCCCTTTCCTCCCGTGCTGCGCGAAGGCGACACCGTCTAAAAACGCGTCTGCTTCGGCCATTTTTGGATATCGGCGCGTGAATTCCTGAAATTCCTGACCATGGCCAGCGTATTTTAGGTGGGCCAGTTCATGGATGAGGACCCCGTCAATCACCCACTGTGGCATACCGCGCAGCATGGTCGAAATACGGATTGCCTTCGTTGTGGTCGTGCAAGAACCCCAGCGGGTGGTTTGACGATCAGACCAGACCACTGAATTCGGCTGGACCTCGGCATTTAGCCACACTCTGGCTAGATAGACCGCACGTGCATAAAGTTCTGGGTTCGATTGGAATCGTTGGTTGGCACGCTGGCGCGCTTTAATTTTGGCGATGAGTCCACGTGCTGAAGTAACAATATCGTGATCGCGCATGGTACTGGGCACGGATAGTTCAATCATGCCGTCGCGAACCGAAGCCGAAATCGTTTTTTGGCGGCGGGCGGATGCAATCAGACGGATCGGTTCTCCATCAATCTCGACAGTTGAAGCTATCCGTCCGCCAGATAATTGCTGAATATTTTCACGGACCAGAGTTGAAATAGTGTTCATGCCCTTCATGCTGCATCATCGACAGAGGCTTCGGATCGTGGCTGCCCCTTCATGTGGATAACGGACGCTCAGCGTCGTCACTGTGGAAAACCCACGGCACGGTGCGGTGCGGTCGATCATCATGGTAACACCTTGAATCTATTGAGGAGTTGCCATGCAAATCAATCCGGGCCTGTCGTTTACCGAACTGTCTACCAACCATCTACAGATCGGTTCTGGGTATCGGGCACTTGAGCTCACCGGGGTGCGTCAATCGGTCCGAACATTTATTCAGCACCTGCGGGACGGTATTGCCGATGGTGATGAATACCGGGTCGCGGCAGAGTGCCAGGTCTCAGAATTTGACTGTCACCTATTACTGACCAAACTTGCACCACTGCTTGTGTCTACTCCTGCTGAAGATCACTTCGTCGTGAGTGTAGATCCAGATCACCGCGGCAGTTTGGCTCGTTTGCGTTGTGTCACCCCGGTATTCAAGCAGGGCAGATTGCATGGCCTCGCGCCACATGATCGACAGGAGTTTCAGACTCAACGCTACGGGGCTGCCATACAGATTTTTGGATTGGGCCGGACCGGCATCGCACTGACGAAGATCCTTATGAATTCAGGAGTAGGTCATCTCAACGTTTGGGATGCCACACGAGTGACCGCAGCAGATCTCGGGACCGGGTTGAGCGACGATGCCATCGGTCAGATTCGATCGCTTGCGGCCGCGGCCGCCCTGAACCCCAGACATAAGCGTCCCATGGTGCACCCGACAGGGTGGCTCAAGCAACCGAGCCTTGCAGGGTTGGCCACGGTGCATATCACTCTGGGTGGTTTACACACCGAGACTATCGCCGAAGCCAAGCAGCAAGGCCACCCGTATTTACCGGTTGTGGTCCGTGACGATGAGATTGATATCGGTCCCTGGGTAGCTCATCAGGCCCACGCATGTCCGCTGTGCCTCGAGCCCCCGTCCAAGGTCAGTGAAACCTCGATGCATCAACGAATGGCCGCCCTAGTGGAGCACTCTGGTGGGATTGAAACCGTTGCCGGTGCCCATCTGGTAGCCGGGTTGATCGCAACCGATGTGCTAGCAATGGTGGATTCACAACAACTGCGACACCAGCTGCCCATGACGAAACACGGGACCATTCCAGGCATGACGCTCAATACCTTCACCCGAGTGCATTTGGCCAATGGCTGGGTTCAAACGTTTGAAGTCGATCCGCGGCCGGGGTGCTGTGTTGTACTTCCAGCGCTCAAGATCGCCAACACGTCGGCTCCATAGCGTTCCAACTTTTTGGGACCGATACCGGGCAGCTGGCGCAATTGTTGAAGGTCTGTAGGCATCTTCTCTGCGATCGCTACAAGTGTGGCATCGGTAAAGACGACGAAAGCCGGGACCTTATCGGCCGTGGAGACTTCTTTGCGCCAACTCACGAGGCTATCGAACACCTCCTGGTCATACGTCGGTGGGCAGTCATCACAACGACCGACCTTGCGTTCAGCGCCGGTGGACAGTATCGCACCGCAGGTTCGACACTTCGAGACTTTAGCCCGTCGAGACCGAGCCTTGCGCTCGGTTGAGCTTGAGGCCGTTCGCGTGGTTGAGGGCCGGAGAGCTTGTAAGAACCTTGATGGCCGGCGACTAGCCCGGCCGCCAGCAGAACGCGATAACGACCACGACAGATATAACTGCGTTTTCGCCCGGGTGATACCGACATAGAACAGGCGGCGTTCTTCGTCTATGTTTTTCTCTTCAGTGGCAAAGCTAATGGGCATCAGCCCCTCGGTTAGCCCGACCAGAAACACGGTGTCCCACTCAAGGCCTTTGGCGGAGTGAATCGAAGCTAATGTGACTCCCTCCATGACCGGGGCGTGTTGATGCGAGGCACGCTCGTCGAGTTCTGCAACAACGACGTCAAGAGTCACCTGATCACCGCGGGTCGCCACCAAGTCTTCGGCCAGGTTCACAATCGCATTCAGCGATTCCCAACGCTCTCGAACCGCCCCGGATTGTTGTGGTGCAACCGGTGTGTACCCCAGGGAGGCCAACACGTCCTTGATCCGGGTGACCACTTCGGCCCCGGCAACGCCGTCACCGGATTTTGCGGCGGCACGTAACTGCAGAATACCGTCGCGGACTTCCCGACGGTTAAAGAACCGCTCAGCACCCCGGACTTGGTAAGAAATGTTAGCGTCGCTGAGCACCTGTTCGAAAGTCGCAGACTGGGCGTTGGTTCGAAACAGGATCGCCATATCGGCACCTTTATGCCCCGCTGCCAGAAGTTGTTGAATTTGGGTAGCAACCCATTCTGCTTCGGCCTGGTCATGAGTGCATTCAGCGAAGACGGGTGCAGGCCCCGAGTCACGCTGCGAGATGAGCTCAAGTGGTTCGGGCCAACGTGGCATCGACGGTGTATCGGCTTTAGTACGTTCTTGAAGCAGTCGGTTCGCGAGATCTACGATCTGCGGGGTCGACCGGTAGTCCCGGATGAGTTTGATCTGGGTGGCATCGGGAAAATCTTGGGTGAAGTCCAAGAGGTAATCGGCGGTTGCCCCGGTGAAGGAATAAATAGTCTGAGAGGTATCCCCCACCACACACAGGTCGTCACGGTCGCCCAGCCACCCCTTCAACAGCCGGTACTGCAACGGAGAAACATCCTGAAACTCATCGACCAGAAAAACACGATACTGTTTTCGAACGGCGGCCGCGATGCGGGGCTCGGACTCGAGGATACCGACCATAATGAGCAGTACGTCTTCGAAATCGATCAAGCCGCGATCTGATTTGAGGTCTTCGTAGGCCTGGAACAACCTGGTGACGGCGATCAGGTCCCAGCCGGCCGGCATAGTGCGATTGACGGCACGTTGTTGGTAGGTCTGCGGAGTCAGCATATTGACTTTGGCCCACTCTATCTCGCCGGCCAAGTCACGGATCGTGGCCTTATCCGTCGTCATGCGTAGCCGTTGGCCGGCCTCCATGATCAAGTTGGTTTTGTGTTCGACCAGCCGAGGCATGTCACCACCGACAGCGTGCTGCCAGAAATACTGCAGCTGGCTCAGGGCGGCAGCGTGGAAGGTCCTCGCCTGGACACCGTGGGCACCCAGATCACGTAACCGCGAGCGCATTTCGGCTGCCGCACGAGCGGTGAACGTCACGGCCAGCACGTTATACGGGTTATACACCCCGGTGGCGACGCCGTAGGCGATGCGGTGGGTAATGGCACGGGTTTTTCCGGTCCCTGCACCAGCAAGGATGCGGACGGGGCCGGTTAGGGTGGTTGCGGCCTGGCGTTGTTCGGCGTCCAGACCGGTCAGAATATCTTCCGGAGTTTGCAAGGCTAATTCTCTAAAGTTCTCGGTTGTGGCAATGGTCCACCGTACCAGTGGCGGATCAGGTGGTAGGCAATTGAGGAAGCGCCCGGGATAAAGATGCGCCCGTTTTCTACTTCATCACGTAGTTCGGCGCGACTGAACCAGCGCACCTGAGCGAGCTCTTCCTTATCGGCTACCGCGTCGTGAGGCTGGGAGGTCTTGCCGATGTACCCGAGCATAAGCGACTGCGGAAACGGCCAGGGTTGTGAACCCATATACTTCACGCCGTCTACGATGATGCGGGACTCCTCATAGACTTCGCGTTTGACCGCCGCCTCGAGGGATTCACCGGGCTCTACGAAACCGGCCAGCGCGGAGTAGCGTTTATTTCCCCAAGCACGATTGTTGCCGAGGAGCGCGCGATCATCCGGATCGGTGATGAGCATGATCACGGCGGGATCCGTACGGGGAAAATGCTCGGAACCATCTTCGGGGCAGAGTTGAACCCACCCGGAGCTTTTCAACTCTGTCTTCGCGCCACACCGCGGACAGTACTTATGCGTTTTATGCCAGTTTGCGATGGCAATAGCCGACACGAAGATGCCAACGTCACGATCGTTCAGGCCCGCAGCGATATCCGAGACCCCCAGCCACCCAATGAAATCCGGGTGGTCGACCGGTATCCCACCGACCTGTGGGTCTTTGAGTTCAGGCGCTTCAGTATCGGAGTCGGCGACCAACAGGATAATTTCGACGTGCTCGGCGGCAGGTTCAACGAACTGGCTGTGTTTGGAGCGGTGGTGTGCCGAGCGGCCTAGGTATACGGCGTCGTCAGGTAGTTCACCGGTCGGGGCGGCGAGTACAATTTGGCCGGCATAAATGGGTGCGGTTCGGTCATGGAGCCACAGCACTCTGGTGCCGGGTTGGTCCCAGAGGGTTGCTAACCAGTCCTCATCGTCGCGAAGTTCGGTGCCACGATCCACGTCGTCGCGGGCTAGGGGCAAACGTCCAAGATCGGGCAACATATCCATAGGTCCCAGCTTAGTCTTCTGCTGAAGATTTTCGACTCACCAGCGGGGTAGGTAACAACCTGGCATCAACCCGCGTAAGGTAGATGTGATGAAACGTACCGCCATGGAACTTGCAGCACTGGCCTCGGCAGCCATGCCCGGGCTCGATATTGTCCAAGCCGCAGCTTCTCCGGATGACCCGCGTGCTTTTGACTCTGCCATCGTGACCGATGCGGACAATAATCACTGGCGTGTGCGTTCTCCGCGGAACTCGCAGGCTGCCTTCCGGTTGGAGACGGAAATCCAGGTGCTGTCTGGTTTTACGCCGGCTATCCGAGCGCATCTTCCGTTTCGGGTGCCCTCAGTGGCCGGGGCGGTACAGATCGATTCGTTACGGACCTTTATTTATCACCAGATGCCCGGCATGCCGGTGGATTTGGAGACGCTCACGCACGCTGAGGACCAGACGATTGATGATATCGGTCGGATTATCGCCGCGATCCATAAGCTACCCAGTTCGGTGGTCGAGACCGCGGATCTTCCCGCATATGGGGCCGAGGATATTCGGACCCGTTCACTTTCTGAACTCGATCAGATGGCCCTGACCGGTAAAGTCCCTGCCGCACTATTACGCCGGTGGGAAAACGCGTTCGAAGAACGACAGATGTGGACGTTTACACCCCGCGTCGTGCACGGAGATTTTGATGAAACATCCCTGTTGATCGACCGTAACCGCGCAGTGGGTGTCACGGCCTGGACAGATTTACACATTGGTGATCCGGCCCAGGATTTTATCTGGTTGGCATCCACCGATTCCATTGAATTTCGGGACGCGGTGATTTCGGCCTATCACCGTCACATGGCGGTAGCGTCGGATCAGGTGGATCTCCACATTATGCGGCGCGCCGCCTTGGCGGCAGAGTTCTCGCTGGCGAAGTACTTGATGTCGGGGATACAGGCCTCCAACGATGAGGTCATCGCGGAAGCACAGGGCATGCTGGCAGAGCTGACCCAAGATATTGAACGTACCGGTGGTCAGGATATCGGGCAACAGTTCTGGGAACCATCCGCAGACCAAGAAGCCGCCGATGACGTGGTATTCGCATCAGAAGACGAGCATGTGCCCCAACCGGTTTCGGCCACGACGGCGACCGGGACGCCGACGGAGGAAACAGAACCAGCTGAGCAACCCGATGCAGAGGGCTCGGACGAGGACGCCGTAGACGAGGCGGTGTCCAACCGGGTGGCAGTCACAGATGTGGCAGCCTCAGAAGAAGCTGCTGAACAGCACCAGGCGAAACTGATAGTGCACTCGCTATCAGAGGACGGCGAGCTTGTTCCCGAAGGCGAAGCACGCCAAGAAGCGGCTGAGGATGAAGACACACAACCGATCTCTTGGGAAATGGTTCGAGAGAACCTCGAAAAAGATTAGACTTCCTCGACGGCGCGAGCCAGGATCTGTTCGAGTTCTTCCGCCGTCGCGAAATCCTGGGGTGTCTTTTCCACCCCGTGAGCAAGGTACACGAATTTCCCGGTGATATTTTCTAAGGGGATGTCATAAAGTCGCGACCAGGCGAGCCGATAGATCGCTAACTGGAGACTGCGCTGGGGCATTTCCGTATCGGATGGCACTCGTCCGGTTTTCCAGTCCACGAGCTCCCAGGTAGCCTCCGGATCGAACTTGATATTTGGGTCTCCCCCGCTGCGGAAGACCGCATCAATCCGGCCGCGCAACGTCAGTCCCGCTACCGAGGTTTCCACGGCAGCTTCAATCATGACCGGCACTCTATCTGCCCAATTGGAGGCTTCGAATTTTTCGCGAAGCTCGGCTAGCCCGGTCACCTCGTCCCATTCGGCGTCCACGAGGATCTCGGTGTCTTCAATATCAAGGGTCGGGGTCAAGCCAGGCCGGTTTTTGGTATAGAAGTGTTCAATCCATTCGTGCACCAACGTACCTTCACGGGCAGCGGCCGTGGGTCGTTGGGGCATCGGGCGGCGGATCTGTCGGGCGACTGCCTCTGGGTCCCGTGCCAGGTCCACAAATCGACTCGTCGAGATATGCTCCGGCATTGGCACATCGTGCGTGAGCGGGACGTTAGCGCGACCGAGTACCCAATCGATGCGCTGGGCTAAGTCATCGTGAAGTTCGGTGTCCTCGGTAGCTGCACCACGAACGCGGTCAGCGGCGCGTTGGAGGACTTCACGACGCGGGTGACTGCGTCGTACCACGACGGCGTCAGCATCTGGTTCGGGCAGTCTGCCGTCGTCGCGAGCTTCGACCTGGTAGTGGATTGGTCCGTCCAGGGGGTCATAGGGCCACTGGGCGACCAGGGCCTTGGAGCGTCGTGGGTTTTCTTCGGGGAATTCTTCGGCCCAATAGCCTTTGAAATTCAAGTCGTGCTGCTCTTGGTACTGCACCATCTCTTCGAGGAACACCGACATTGGTTCCGGGGTTTTTGTGGTGCCCTGCCAGTGTGCACCGGAGACCCACAACAAGTCTTTTGCTCGGGTGAAGGCAACATAGGCTAAGCGTCGGGCTTCACCGAGTTCGTGTGTCTGGACCTGTTGTTTCAGCGTCTGGACTTCCCGGCCGTGGGTTTCCATCATGGCTTCGGCCATTTTGTCTGACCATCCGTCGACACCGGAGAGGCCAGCCCATTCGCGTACGTTGGTTGCCGCTTGGTGTTCCCAGGTTGGCAAGGTATCGCGGTCACCGCGTAGGGACCAGGGCAGATCCCCGCGGCTCTTCGACGTCCACAGGTCAATCTTTTTGCCCGGGAAGTTACTCTCATTGAGGCCGGGCACAAATACCGCATCCCATTCCAGTCCTTTGGAGGCGTGCATGGTCATCAGTTGCACCGCTCCGGGCTTGGGTTGTTCCGGTGGCATGTCCAAACCGTCTTCTTCCTCAGCGGCGGTTTCTAACCAGGTCAAAAACGTAACCAAGTCCAGCGTGCGGGTCTGGTCTGCGGAGGCTTGAAATACTTCGGCGATGCGTAGGAACTCATCCAGATACCGGCGGGCCTCAATGGCTTGGTTGCCGGGGCGAACGCCGACTTCGACACCGAGGCCGGTGAGTTTTTCAATGTGGCGGATCAATGTTGGAATGGGCAGATGGATTTGGCGCATCAGGTCCCGCAGCATCGCACCAATCTCTTGGAGCCGTTGGAAACCTACAGGACTGAAGCTTTGGCCAGTGTGGCTGGTCCAGTTGTCCTTGGGCAGTCGCAAAAGGGCACTGACAAGTGATGGATGGTCGATGTCTTCTTGGGGTGAAGTATCGGCGTCAAGCGGATCATTGCGGTCCTGATAGTCCAGAGTGCGAGCAAATTGGTTGAGCACCCAGAGGTCTTCAGGCCCAATCCGCCAGCGGGCATTGGTTAACAGACGCAGTAACGGCTCGGAAGACTGGGGTTCGGCCAGCACTCTGAGGATGGCGACGATTTCGATAACTTCTGGGATACCTAACAGGCCCGCCAAACCGACAACCTCATAGGAAATCCCGCGTGCTTCCAGGGCCTCAATGAGTGGAGCGAACTGTTTTTTAGTCCGGCACAGAATCGCCGCAGTATTTGCTTCTTCTCCAACGCCAATTTCTTTAATCCGATCGGCAAGATGGGCTGCTTCCTCGTCGGCAGAGGCAAACCAGTTGAGTTCTACCGTGCCCGCTTCAGCACCGTGACGTGGCTGCAATTCGGGAATCAGATGGCCGGCGTCGGCGTTTTCACGTAAAGGTTGAGCCACATGGTTCGCGAGATCCAGAATCTGGCTGCTATTGCGCCACGCGGTGGTCAACACAAGCTGTTCGGCCCCGAATTCTTCGACGAACGAGAACAACTGTCCAGCGGAAGCCCCGCGGAACCCGTAAATGGATTGGTTGGGATCCCCCACGGCGGTGACGGAGTGGGCTTCTTGGGTGCCATCACCGCGACCGAACAGGTAGGAAAACAGCTTCAATTGAGCATGCGAAGTGTCCTGGAACTCATCGAGCAGCACGATCTGGTACTTTTCGCGCTCGATCGCGCGAACTTCGGGCAGCTGCGTTGCGATCATGGCTGCGTAACGGACCAGGTCGCCGTAGTCCATGACGTTATTGGTACGTTTCAGCTCAAGATAGTCGCTGACCATATCGGCAATTTTGGTGCGCAGCTTGAGTCCGGCAAATAGGGATTTGGTGCTTGAGGTCATGGATTTGCCAACCGGCAGGGACTGTCCGAAAGCAAACATTTCAGCCAGTGCCGCAGTGACCTCATCGGGTTCGACCAGGTGTTCGGCACAGTCACCGGCAAGTTTCTTAATCGCCTTAATGGTCGATGACAGCGGGCGATCCCGGACATCATCAGCAATGCTGGTCATGAGGTCTTCCGAGTGGACATCGGATAGGTCGATATCGGAGTCGTGCTCCCGCGCCACCTCAGTTATCAGCTGGTAGGATTCGGCTTCACCGATAAGTCGGGAATCTGGTTCTACGCCGATGCGCAGCCCGTGGTCGGCCACCAGCGAGTTTGCATACGAGTGGTACGTCGTGACGGTGGCCTGGCCGATGTCTGCGGCCTCGAACCCTAGGTCAAGGTCGGTTCGGGTAGCCAGACGTTCTATCGCATTGTTAATACGGGCTTCGAGCTCCCCGGCGGCCTTTCGAGTGAAGGTTACGCCTAAGACTTCTTCAGGACGAACATAACCGTTGGCAATGAGCCAGATGACTCGGTCGGTCATAGTATGGGTTTTGCCGGAGCCGGCACCGGCCACCACCAACAGCGGCTCAGGGCCCGCTTCAATGATGGCCGTCTGTTCTGCAGTCGGATACAGACGCTTGCTTGCGGGTTTGTGATCCTCGAGCAGATCAGTGAGCTCGCGTGCGGTATAGCGCGGTGGGTGACCCCATGTTAGATCAGCCATTCGGTTACCTGTTGTCCTTCCTGACACAGCGGGCACAGCGTTTTGAGTCGGCACTCGTTTTCTTGGTGGACCGCATAAAAGTAGGGACCCTGGACCCAACGCGCAGCGTCGGCAATGTCTTGTTCTGCCCAGGTGATACCAGGCTCCAGTGGCGCCTGCGGTTGGATCTGGACGCTAGCGCGCGCCTTGCCTAGTTGCACCAGAGCAGCCCCGGCTGGATCGGTGCGTTCCACAAGGTCTTTAATGGCGCCGGCTTTGACCATGGCTTGATAGACCCCCAGCTGTGGGAGACGAGTCATGTTCTCAGCGCTAATCTCTGTCGCCCCGGTTTTCAGGTCGACAATGTAGGGGCGTCCGGACTGGTCCACCTCAACGCGGTCAATAATACCGTTGAGTTGCACCTGAAGGCCGTCGAAATCGAGATCAACGGTGACCTGCCGTTCCACTGCCACGAGTTCCCGGGGACCGAAACTTTCGGCAGTTTTGCCACGCCCAGTCTTATACCCGGTACGCATCCCCGAAACGTACTGATAGAAGAATTCCAGGGCACGCTCGGCCTTGGCGTACAGGGCATCGTATTCCCACCCGGGGTCGATCCCTGCTTCGGCGGCCAGAACTGGGAATTTGGCTTTCAGCTCGCCAAACATCTCCCCCACGTCGGCATCCGGGAATTTTTCGGCGATGGCGTGTACGAACGTACCAATGGCTGCTGCCGGTCCTGCCGCGGAGGTCGAAACCTGGTAGATAAACCACTGCAGCGGTGACTGCACCGCAGTTTCGACGGTGGACGGAGACAGCCGGACCCTATTTGGCGCCCCGTGTTCGTCCACCCCGTGGATCGGGTGGGTCGTGGACAGCTCGTTGAGGCCCCACCAGTTATCCGGGTCTGCTGTGGCCACTCCCCCGTCGGCCAGCACAGCGAGTGCACGGGCGGCCTGATCGGCATGTGTTTGAAGAGCTTGAGCTTCGACGTCGTTGGTGACAGCGGTAAGTTTGCGTTCGGCGTCTTCGATGGTGCGCCGCAAGTGAATGACGAGACCATCGACGGTCAACGGTGTAGCCACTGTGGTGTAAGGACGCACCGGCTGCTCGTCGGTAGGCCTCCATGGGTCGAGGCGTTCGATAAACATCGAGGGTTGATGGTCAGCATCGGAGACTGCCGTAGCGATGAGGCGACGGGAGGCACGCGAAATCGCAGCAGCAAAGGTGCGCAGTTCGTCGTGGCGGACCTGTGCGATGCGCTCGTTGATGGGTTGCTCACCGGCGGTCCCGGTGACCTCTTCGACCAATTCTTGGGTGTGCAACAGTTGGCCGCGCAGTCGGGTATTGGGCCAGATGCCTTCTTGAACTCCGACGACAAAGACGGTGTCCCAGTCGTGTCCTGCTGCGGTCAGAGGAGTCAGCACTGATACTCCGGTTTGGCCTGCCCGGGTAGATAACGAGTCCATGGGCAGGTCCTGTTCAGCAAGGTACTCAGTGAAGCCCAGCGCCGTTTGGCCGGGAAATTGCACCGCATACCGTTCGGCTGCTTCAAACAGCGCCACGACTGAATCTAAGTCGCGGTTGGCACGAATCGAGGCATCTTTATCATTGGACAGGGCTTGTTCTTCCCAGACCTTGCCAACCTCGGGCAAGGCGGTTTCCCATCCGGCCCATAGCACCATTTCGGCCGAAGCCTTTTCCTCAATGGTGGCCTTGACCATGGCAGCCAGCATCTTTCCGATGCGCACCGCCCCCGCAGCATAGGGCGGAAGCCGACGGCCGGGATCGAGGCCGAGGAGTCCGGCGGCCCGGTCCGGATTTGCCACCAATTCGTCGAGCAATTCGGCAGAGTCTCTGGTGCCTTGTGCCTCGCGCTCCACGGCGAGCAAACGACGTCGTAGATTTCGCAGCTCTAGCGGACTGGAAGCTCCGTAGCGGCCGGTGATCAACCAATGCAAGTCAGCTGGATCAAGCCCGGTGGCATTCTCGGCTCTGCCGTGGGCCACAGCATCAGCGGCTGCGATCAGCACCAGCAGTGGTGCAGCAGAAGGTTGCTGGTTGAGCATGACCTCAGTCGTGGAACGAACCACAGGGATGGCCTCTGTTTCCAGGGCGGTGACCACTTCAGCGACCTTGGCCGCGGTGCGAGCTAACACGGCCATCTCTTCAAAAGGTACTCCCTGCCGGTGGTGGAGTTCCAGAATCTGCTGGACAATGAAGAGGTGCTCTTGCACGGGTGAGGCCAGTCGGTGGACGGCTACGGCATCATCGTGCGTTGTTGGGCTCAGCGGCGTTCGCGCGTCTGGCAGCCCAGAGATCGCCGGAATGCGGCTGACGGTTCGTTGATACGCCGTGTGCAGGTTGGCTCCCATGCGGTAGCCCGTCTCTAGGGTAACGGTGGTCGCATCGGGGGCTAGGATTTCCGGCCAGTGCACCAGCGCTTGGGGTCGAGCCCCGCGGAAGCCTTGAACGGTCGTATCCGGGTTGACCGTGATGACGATGTCACGGTCTGTGCCGATGAGTTGGATCAGGCGGTGAATGGCCGGGGTTGCGTCTTGGAAATCGTCGATAATGATATATCGGATGCGTTGGGTTTCAGCGGCCGCAAACCCCGGGTTCTCTTCCCAGAGGTCCGCTGCGGCGGTAATGAGGCCCGAGGGATCGTAGGCCGCTGCCCCTGAGAGGTCTAATACATCACGATAGTCTTGCAGGATAGTTGCGGCGGCCACCCATTCTGGGTGGTCCTTCTCGCGGCCTAAAGCTTCTAATTCGCCAGGCTCGATACCGTATTCAGCACTGCGGTCAATGAGTTCACGCAACTCATGGCGCAGGCCACGTAGCCCGACAGCCTGCTGCAGATTTGCGGGCCACTCTATGGTCAGCTGTGGATCGGTCAGGTACCCGTCAATCAGTTCGGCGATCAGCCGGTCTTGTTCAGCACCGGCAAGGAGCCGAGGGGTAACGCCTTCTTCTTCGCGGATTCGACTAATAATGTCAAACGCATAGGATGCAAAAGACCGAACGGGGACATCCGCCCGAGATTCTACGGACTCATAATTGAGGCGTGCGGTGAGGTAATCGCGCAATTGAGCAGCCCCGGTACGGGTGTTGGTCAGCAGAAGGATTTCGTTCGTGGCGACTCCCGCGGTGATTTTAGCTACCGCGTATTCAACGGCCGTCGTGGTCTTGCCTGTTCCGGGCCCACCGAGTACGAGCATGGGTCCGTGCCCGGCGGGCTGGTCGACAATTTCTTGTTGTCGGGCATCGAGTACAGGACCGGGACGGTAGAGGTTTTTGGGCCGAAGCAGTTGCGGAGTCGAAACCATAGCTTCCATTGAATCATCTTTACTCCCCAGACTTAGCAACGTATCCACAATGGGCGAATTATCCACAGTCCGTTCAGTTCTGGTGGCCGACAGGGTATTTTGGAAGCATGCTCAATCCTGAACGTGTCTTGGCCATTCCGGGACCGACTGAGCCCTGGCATGCCGGGACCCTGGCGGGTTTCGATTTGGAAACGACCGGCCGGAATCCGCATACCGCTCGAATTGTCACGGCATCCATCGTCCTGCTGGATTCACAGGGACAACTGCGGGCCACCGCCGAGTGGCTGGTCGATCCCGGTGTAGAGATTCCCGCTGCCGCTGCTGCGGTACATGGCGTCACGACCGAACACGCTCGTCAACACGGCATGGATGCCACCCAAGGACTAAGCCAGATCGTCGCGACACTGATGGATTTCATGTATCACCGAGTCCCAATCGTGGCCTATAACGGGGTCTATGATTTCACGGTCTTGACAGCAGAAATGCAGCGCCGCAACATGGGAGATTTCTCCGTCGCCGGAGTCATTGATCCCTATGTCTTGGATAAACACGTCGATACGTACCGCAAAGGCAAGCGCACCTTGGAGGCTGTATCAGCGCATTACGGAGTCACCCTTGATGCTGCCCACACCTCGTTGGCCGACTCAATTGCTGCTGTGCAGGTGGCCCAAGCCATGGTGGCAAGACACCCGGAACGCTTCGACGTGCCACTAGAGACGATCTTTAACCATCAGATCCGTTGGAAGGCCGAACAAGCGGCCAGCTTTGAACAGTACCTTCGGCGGAAAAATCCGCAAGCAACAGTTTCAAGAGATTGGCCTGTAGAACAGCCTCCTGCACCGCTGGATACACCACGACTCGGCGACACGCCGGATCTTTTGCTGTAATCGATACTTCCGGTTGCATCTAGATGCCCACCGTCATGCCCTGTTGACGGAATTTCCGCCTCGTGAAGTGCGTCATATCGTTACAATATGTTAGTTGTAGCGTAAACTATGAGATACGGGTCACAGATTTTGCGGCCCTTCCATTGTGTTGAACCACATTCGACGCAACATCACTTGCATTGACCTTGAACGGAGATTCCGTATGCAATCCAAACGGATGTTTAAATACGTGGCAGCATTATCCATCGCAGCCCTTGCCTTCACCGCCTGTGGCGGTGGCGAGGGAGAAGAGGCCGGTGGCACTGCTGAAGGTGAAGCGGTTATCCATGCCCATGGCACCGAGCCGCAGAACCCACTCATCCCAACCAACACCAACGAGGTCGGCGGCGGCCACATTGTCGACCAGATCTTTGCCGGCCTGGTCTCATACAACACTGATGGCTCCACCGAACTAGAAGTCGCTGAATCGATTGAATCAGAAGACAACCTGACCTGGACTATCACTCTGAAAGACGGTTGGACCTTCTCTGATGGTTCGCCAGTCACCGCAAACTCTTTCGTAGATGCGTGGAATTACGGGGCTGACCCAGAAAATGCACAACTGAGCGCGTACTTTTTCAACCCGATAGAAGGCACTGACCAGGAGGGCAACAGCACCGAAGGCGACACCCTATCTGGTCTGGAAGTCATCGACGATTTGACCTTCGAGGTGACGTTGAAGGAACCAGCGGCTGACTTCCCGGATCGTTTGGGTTACTCCGCATACTTCCCCCTGCCTGAAGTGGCCTTTGAAGATATGGAAGCCTTCGGTGAAAAGCCGATATCCAATGGCCCCTACGTGTTAGAGGAATGGAATCACGACGTCGAAGCCGTGCTGTCCAAGAATCCGGATTACGAAGGCAATCGCACACCAGAAAATGATGGTCTGGTTTTCAAGTTCTACACTGACCCCGATGCCGCCTACACTGACATTCAATCGGGAGTCCTGGATATCACATACCAAGTGCCCCCGTCGGCAATCTCGACCTTCCAAGATGATGCCAGTGTACAAGCGTTTGCCGAACCTGGTTCGGTAAACGCCACCATCACCATCCCGAACTACCTGGAACATTTCGAAGACGGTGAAGAAGGCCAGTTGCGTCGTGCGGCGATTTCCAAAGCCATCGATCGCGAAGCAATTACCTCGACGATTTTCGATGACACTCGAACACCATCAACTGACTTCTCATCACCCCTGATGCCAGACTACTCAGAGGACATCGAAGGCGCTGAGGTCCTGGAATTTGATGCTGAAGAAGCACAAGAACTATGGGCTCAGGCCGATGAAATCAATGAGTTTACGGGTACTTTCGAACTGTCATATAACGCCGACGGCGCAGGAAACCGCGAATGGGTCGAAGCGGTCACAAACCAGCTCCGCGAAAACCTGGAGATCGATGTGGAACCAAATGCGTTCGCTACCTTTGCGGAGTTCCGCGAATTGATCACCAACCGCGAGATTGATACGGCGTTCCGTACCGGCTGGCAGCCAGACTACCCGTCCGTATATAACTACATAGCGCCTGTCTTCGGCACCGGAGCGGGTGCCAACGACGGCGACTATTCCAACCCGGACTTCGATGAGCTTCTCAGCCAAGCAGCCAGCGCCGAAGATGACGGACAGCGTGCCGAAATCCTGGCGGATGCGCAAGCTATCTTGATGGAAGACCTCCCAGCTATTCCATTATGGAACCAAGACGCCGTCGCCATCGCGGCCGAGGGTGTCGAAGGCGTCCAAGTCAACTGGCAGAACCAACCGGACTATTACCTGGTCACCAAATAATCACTGACGCTTGACCAGGTGCTGTGACCGCCGCACAGTTCGGCGGTCACAAGTCTGTTCGACGTCCTTACCGCTCACGTCACCGACACAGGTGGCACGACACATCGAAGAGGTAAAGCATGTGGCGTTATATCGTCCGCCGGCTGCTTCAAACCATCCCCGTCGTCCTGGGCTCCACGCTGCTCATCTATGCGCTGGTGTTTCTCCAGCCGGGAGATCCCATCGTGGCGTTATTTGGCGAAAAGCCCGTCTCTGAAGCCGCCAGAGCACAACTTGAAGCTCAATATAATTTAGACCAACCATTTTTGATCCAGTGGCTGCTGTTCCTCAAAGGAGCCCTAGTCGGCGATTTTGGCATATCCTATTCAGGGCAACCTGTGGCCGATTTGATTGCCCGGACCCTACCGGTCACCTTTCAACTCGCGTTCATGGCCATGATCATTGAAGCCATTCTCGGTGTTATCGCGGGATTTTACGCGGGAATACGCCGCGGAAAAATCTTTGACTCCACCATGTTGATCGTGTCGCTGATTGTTATTGCGATCCCAATCTTCGTACTGGGATTTGCACTGCAGCTAATCTTCGGAGTGCAGCTGCAATGGGTTCCACCAACCGTGGGATCGAATACCACCTTCACGAACCTGTTATTGCCAGCAGTGGTGCTGGGTCTGGTGTCCTTTGCCTACGTGTTGCGGCTGACCAGAACTTCCGTGATTGAAAACCTCACCGCAGACCACGTACGGACTGCCCGTGCTCACGGCGTTTCAGATAGCCTCGTCAATCGGCGCCACGTGTTGCGCAACTCGCTGATTCCTGTTGTCACCTTCTTGGGCGCCGACCTCGGGACGCTGATGGCCGGTGCTGTTGTCACCGAAGGGATTTTCAATATCAACGGCATTGGGAATCTCGCGTATCAGGCTATTCTGCGTGGCGAAAATCCCACGGTTGTTTCCGTGGTGACCATCATGGTGCTGATTTACGTGGTCGCCAGTTTGCTCGTTGATTTGCTGTACGCCGCTCTAGATCCGAGGATTCGATATGCTTAACCAAACGCCATTATTGGGACAAGAACGCTTCGTCGCCCCGGCTGTCGAAACCGAACATCCCTTAGCAGCCGACGTCGACACCTCCCAGCCGCCAGAAAGCCAGTGGAAACAGGCCTGGAAGTCACTGCGCACCAGCTGGATTTTCTGGGCTTCGTCAATCCTGCTGCTGATCGTTTTGGTGGTTGTACTCTTCCCGGGCCTGTTCACCTCGGTCGACCCACGCGCAGCGGATCTGTCGAGAAGCCTCGAGGGGCCTCAACCCGGTCATATTTTTGGTTTCGACCGGCAGGGCTATGATGTTTTTGCCCGCACCATCCACGGTGCTCGCGCTTCGGTGGTCATCGGCTTATTGACAACGCTTATTGTTACCATCATTGGGCTATTTACCGGTGCCATCGCCGCATTCTTTGGTGGGTGGGTCGATACGATCATCTCGCGTTTGGCCGACATTTTCTTCGCGATCCCACTACTGCTGGCCGCCATCGTAGGGCTGTCGGCGCTCAATAACGTCTGGCCCAACCGTGGGTACTGGGGAGGTGTGCTGGCCGTGGTATTTGCTCTGGCAGCCTTCGGGTGGCCCCAACTGACCCGTATCGCTCGCGGTGCGGTGATGGAGATTAAGAACCTGGAATTTGTCGACGCCGCTCGCTCCCTGGGGTCATCGAAGTGGCGCAATCTGTTTACTCACATCATTCCCAACGCATTGCCACCGGTTATTGTCACCGCGACCGTCTCATTGGGCGTATATATCGTTGCAGAGGCGACGCTATCGTTCCTTGGAATCGGCTTGCCGCCCTCAGTGGTTTCATGGGGCAACGATATTGCCGCAGCGCAACCTCAGGTACGCTCCGGCGACAACCTGCACGTGTTATTTTTCCCAGCGGGCGCTCTCGCGCTCACCGTCTTGAGCTTCATGCTGCTGGGGGATGCCGTGCGTGACGCGCTGGATCCGAAAGCGAGAAAATAAATGACATCAGCAACTCCCCTGTTGGAAATTGAAAATCTGCACATCGACTTCAGCGTCGACAAACGCACCGTGAGCGCAGTTCGAGGTCTGAACTTGACCATTTATCCGGGCCAGACCGTGGCCATCGTGGGCGAGTCCGGGTCCGGAAAGTCCACGACGGCACACGCCATCATCGATTTATTACCCGGCACGGGTAAGATCTCCCAGGGCTCGATCAGATTTGAAGGCACCGATCTGGTGGGCCTATCACCACGGAAACGTCGCAGCTACCGGGGATCCCATATCGGTCTAGTCCCTCAGGATCCGTTATCGAATCTGAATCCGCTATACAAGGTGGGTTCACAAATCAAAGAGGTGCTAGAAGTCAATAATGTGGCCAAGGGTCGTGCTGCCGATCGACGCGTGGTCGAACTGCTCGAAGAAGCCGGACTACCAGATGCTGATCGGCGAGCAAAGCAATACCCGCATGAATTCTCCGGGGGGATGCGTCAACGCGCACTGATCGCTGCGGGTCTAGCGGCGCGCCCCAAATTGCTGATCGCCGACGAACCCACCTCCGCGCTGGATGTCACGGTGCAAAAACAAATCCTCGACCACGTCAGTGACCTGACCGATCAACTCGGAATCGCAATGTTACTGATTACTCACGACCTTGGATTGGCAGC
>JAJUIX010000087.1 GCA_029267455.1 Enteractinococcus sp.
ATCAATGCCCCGTCAAAGTGTGGAAGAAATTGTTGCGCAGTTAACGCAGCAAGAATTGACGATTGCCACTGCAGAGTCGCTGACCGCTGGGATGCTCAGTTCCGCAATTGCGGATGTGCCCGGTGCCTCTGCCGTATTACAGGGCGGAGTCGTGGCATATAACAACAGCATTAAGCACCGCGTTCTGGGTGTTTCAGCCGATACCTTGGCCGCCCGTGGAGCGGTCGATGCCGAAACTGCGAAGCAAATGGCAGCCGGCGTCCGCCAACGGTTTAACGCCGACCTAGGCGTCTCGACTACAGGAGTCGCCGGACCGGATCCCTCTGAAGGCAAAGCCGTGGGCATTGTGTTCATTGCCTTGTCTACCTCGAACTCTACGGCTGCGAAATTACTTCGCTTTGACGGCAGCCGAGCCCACATTCGCAAGTCGACAGTAGCGGCTAGCATCCAGCTCGTGGCAGAATGGCTTGAACAACATAACCCGAAAAGATAACTCCATCGCGACGAAGCTCTGTCACTCACCATCGAAAAACGTGTTGTTTATCACAAGATGACGTGTTTTGGGAGATATTTCGAAGAAATTGTTCCTTCCGGGAACAAATTCGACAACACGTGTGTTGTGTAATGGTGGAAGGTCTTAGAATTCCGCGCTAGACAGCCGGGGTTCAGTATTTATACAGGAGATGGTGGTTAATTATGATGAGAGAACCGGTTGTTGTAAATGGCGTAACCCGCTGGCTGAAAGCTGGCGAGAACCTCAGCCAGCAAAACGAAACCAAGGAGCCCACCATGCCCGTGCTGCGTGAAGAAATTGGCTACGTCCTGCGTGACGTTCGCCAGCGCCAGGGCCGTACCCTGCGCGAAGTATCGCACGATGCACGCGTTTCTTTGGGCTACCTTTCCGAAGTAGAACGCGGACAGAAGGAAGCCTCCTCCGAATTGCTCAGCGCTATCACCGCAGCATTGGATATTCCACTGTCGGTTATGCTTCGTGAAGTATCGGATCGTATTGCTGTCGAAGAAGCAGTCCAGATTCCTGACACTATTCCAGCAGAACTGGCTCATCGTTACGCACAACAGCAACAGCAGCAGGGCCACGAATACAAACGTGGTGACCGTCTAGCAAACCGCTAGTTCACCTGCGACGATTCTAAGCTTTGAATCAGGCCGCAAGCCTCTTAAACTACCATTGAGGCTTGCGGCCTTATCCATGTGCAAGCGATGCGAAGGACAGCGACATGAGAGAATCGCGTTTCTGGGTGTTGTTGGAGGACGAATTCGGTCCTGCCAACGCAGGAGTCATCGCGACGTCACTAGAATTGCCGGGTTTGAACACGACCGCTCAAACCGCACTCTCAAACGGGGTGTCGCCTAGAACAGTCTGGACGGCTATCTGTGATCTGCACGGAATCCCGGCCGAGCGACGATTAGGCAAAGATAAAGCGCCTCGCGACACCGGTACTATCTAAGGGCAACCGCCACGCGATGCGAAGTTCACGAAACGCTACTGAGTTTGTAGAATTGTCCACAAGTCGCCACAATGGTGCTTTGCTCCGACGCCGATTTCCACAGGTTGACCACCGTGGCTTATCGTGTCCGCGCGGGATCATACACTTGGGGCAGGTAGCAAGCTTGTAGGCTTGCGATTATCAATCAAGGAGTACACGCTATGTCTTCAAATTCAAACCGCGAAAAAGCACTTGACGCAGCACTTGCCCAAATTGACAAGAGCTACGGTAAAGGCTCCATTATGCGCCTGGGGGACGAAGTTCGGGCGCCCATCGAGGTGATTCCGACCGGATCGGTAGCCCTAGACATTGCATTAGGCATCGGCGGTCTGCCACGTGGTCGTGTCGTAGAGATCTATGGACCTGAGTCATCTGGTAAGACCACGGTAGCCCTGCACGCAGTTGCTGAAGCACAACGGAAAGGTGGAATTGCCGCCTTTATTGATGCTGAACACGCTCTTGATCCTGAATACGCTAAGAAGCTGGGCGTTGACACGGATGCGTTGTTAGTTTCTCAACCAGATACTGGCGAACAAGCGCTGGAAATCATGGACATGCTTATCGGTTCTGGTGCCCTTGACGTTGTGGTCATCGACTCTGTAGCGGCGCTTGTGCCGAGAGCCGAAATCGAAGGCGAAATGGGTGACTCCCATGTCGGGTTGCAGGCACGTTTAATGTCTCAAGCTTTGCGTAAGATCACCGGTCGGTTGGCGCAGTCGAAGACCACAGCAATTTTCATTAACCAGCTCCGTGAAAAAGTAGGCGTGTTCTTTGGCTCTCCAGAGACCACCACTGGTGGTAAAGCGCTGAAATTCTACGCATCGGTACGTATCGATATCCGACGCATCGAAACCCTCAAAGAGGCCGGGAACCCGGTTGGGAACCGGACGCGCGCCAAGATCGTCAAGAATAAGATGGCTCCTCCATTCAAACAGGCAGAGTTCGACATTCTGTACGGCGAGGGTATTTCGCGTGAAGGCGGACTACTGGACATGGGAGTCGAACATAGTATCGTACGTAAATCTGGCGCATGGTACACCTACGACGGGGACCAGCTGGGTCAGGGCAAAGAAAATTCACGCCGATTCCTCAAAGATAACCCGGATCTGGCCACCGAAATCGAAGATCGCATTAAGGCCACATTGGGCATCGGCAGTGACAAATCTGAAGAAGATGAGGACGATGTCGAATTGAAAGCGGTCAAGGACGCCTAGGTCTTGATGGCTCAGCAAGATTCAGCTAGCTCCGATCAGCATCAAACCGCGAGAAACATAGTTCTACGCCAACTGGCAGCCGCGCCGAAAACACGGCACCAGTTGGCTGAGAAACTCGCTGAGCGTCACATTCCAGAGGATGTGATCCAGGCTGTCCTGGATCGTTTCGAAGAGGTCGAACTTATCGATGATGCCGCTTATGCGGAAATGTGGGTGCGCTCCCGTCATCGATCAAAGGGCCTCGCTCGCCGAGCCATTAGTATGGAACTGAAGCAGCGCGGTATTGAGGAACATGAAGCTGCGATAGCCCTAGAGCAGATATCGGACGAAGACGAGTGGGCCAAGGCCAGCGAGCTTGTTCATAAAAAACTGTCGCGTACGACCATCCCAACTTCAACTGATCCCGCGGATCGCAAAGAACGCGATAGAATAGTGCGACGTTTGGTAAGCATGCTTTCCAGAAAGGGCTATGCATCAAACATAGCGTTTAGCGTTGTAACTGACGCGTTGAACGAAGAAAACCTTGACGATCTAGACGAATGAAAAAGAGCACCGTGACAGAAGCCGTAGCTGATATTGCAACACCGCGCTCATATGAAATCCGCACGTTCGGATGTCAAATGAATGTGCATGACTCGGAGCGAATCTCTGGTCTATTAGAAACCAACGGGTACACTCCCGCGCAAGAAGACCAGACACCAGATCTCGTCGTGTTCAATACCTGCGCAGTGCGAGAAAACGCGGCAAACAAATTATATGGTCACCTTGGCAATTTGAAAGAAACCAAGGAAGCCCACCCTGGAATGCAAATTGCTGTAGGTGGCTGCTTAGCGCAAAAAGACCAAGACACGATTGTGGAGCGGGCTCCCTGGGTTGATGTTGTCTTTGGTACTCATAACATTGGTTCGCTGCCGGTGCTGCTGAACCGTTCACGACATAACAATGAAGCGCAAGTTGAGTTACTTGAGGCCCTCGAGACGTTCCCCTCGACGCTTCCCACGAAACGGGACTCAACGTACTCGGGTTGGGTCTCCATATCAGTGGGTTGTAATAACACTTGCACCTTCTGTATCGTGCCGTCACTTCGCGGCAAAGAAAAAGATCGCCGGCCGGGGGATATCCTCGCAGAGGTCCAGGCGTTGGTGGATAACGGCGCCGTTGAAGTCACGTTACTGGGGCAGAATGTCAATACCTACGGAGTCGAATTTCGAGATCGTCAAGCGTTTTCGAAACTACTACGCGCTACCGGAGAGATCGACGGGCTTGAACGCGTTCGTTTCACGAGTCCTCACCCAGCATCCTTTACGGACGACGTCATAGATGCGATGGCAGAGACACCGAATGTTATGCCGCAGCTACATATGCCGTTGCAGTCAGGATCGGACACGATCCTCAAAGCCATGCGACGCTCGTATCGTTCCAAACGTTTCTTAGGCATTTTGGATAAAGTTCGTGAGCGTATCCCGCACGCCGCTGTAACAACAGACATCATTGTCGGATTCCCAGGCGAGACGGAAGAAGATTTTCAACAGACACTTGATGTAGTCGAAGCTTCTAGATTCTCAATGGCCTACACCTTCCAGTATTCGCCCCGTGAAGGTACACCAGCTGCCGAAATGGAAGATCAGATCCCTAAAGACGTCGTCCAAGAACGATTTGAGCGACTGGTCGCGCTACAAGATCGGATCGCTGCCGAAGAAGCAGCAAAACTCGTGGGCACACGTCAAGAGTTGTTGGTGACCAACGATCCGGGAAGCCGCGGGCAAGAAACGGGGCGTCTAACGGGTCGAGCACCGGATAACCGCCTAGTCCACTTTAGTATCCCGGAGGGCGCTGCAACGCCACGTCCTGGCGACTTTGTCACTGTGCCCATCACTGAATCGCATCCGTACCACTTGATCTCCGATGCCGCAGATGTTCACGAGTACCATGTGCGTCGTTCGGCTGCGGGTGACGCTTGGGATAGGGCACAGGCCGACTCGTGCGGAACAGGAACGGGGTCCGCCTCGGGTGGGGTGAACCTGGGGCTTCCGACTCTTCGTATCGGTGCCAACTGACCGGCCGATTGTAGCGCTAGTGGGGGCTACCGCTACAGGAAAGACCGCGCTGTCCGTGTCCCTTGCCAAAGTACTTTCTGGCGAAGTTATCAATGCCGACTCGATGCAGTTTTATCGCGGCATGAATATAGGAACAGCCAAAGCCACCATGGCAGAACGCCAAGGCGTTACGCACCATCTGCTGGATATCTATGACCTCCACGTCGAGGCGAGTGTGGCAGAGTTCCAGCAGCTAGCTCGCCACAAGGTGACTGAGATTCGCGCCCGAGATCATGCTCCGATATTGACTGGTGGTTCTGGCCTTTACGTACGTGCGGTTTTGGATACGTTGGAGTTTCCGCCAACGGATCCGGAACTCCGACAGGCACTTACAGCGCACGTAGCGGCTCACGGTACTGAGGAACTAGTGGCCGAGCTTCAACAAGTTGATCCAGACTCAGTGCGACGTCTTCATGATGACCGCCGTATCATTCGTGCTGTCGAGGTGTACCGTTTGACCGGGCGACCATTTAGCTCGTTCATGCCCAAGCGTGAATATCATCCTGATATCCCACCGGTGCTCCAGATCGGTCTCCGCATCGACCGCGCCGTACTCCATGAACGTATTGCCGCACGAGTGCATCAGATGATGGAAGATGGTTGGCTCGACGAAGTCCAACGCCTCAAAGAGCAAGGATTAGCACAAGCACCAACGGCTTCCCGAGCCATTGGCTACCGGCAAATGTTAGAGTATCTGGCCGGGAATATGACCAAAGCCGAGGCGATTGACTCGACCATTGTGGCTACCAGACGCTTTGCACGTCGTCAAGAAACGTGGTTCAAAGCTGATCCTAGAGTCCACTGGATCGATGCTGAATCTGAACATGCCGAAGAACAAATCATCTCGCTTCTCAAATCCCACCTAGGCTGAAGTTATGAGCTTTGCACAGCCCCTCGGTCACCACCCCCTCCGTGAGGCCCTTGTAGGTTGGCGATTCGTCAAGACCACCGGGCCAGCAGGGGACTGGATCGTCTTCTACCATGCCACCGCCACTCTGGAGCTGACCCAA
>JAJUIX010000040.1 GCA_029267455.1 Enteractinococcus sp.
GAGACCGCTCCGACTACGGCGCCCAGCATGAGCCCAACAATGGGCACCACGAGCGAGGATTTCAGCGCCACGCGTTGCAAGAACGCAAAGAAAATCAGGGTGCCAATGAGCGCGAAAATAATGGCGACCAGCATCCGCAAGAAAAGGGATGGCTGGGGAACAAAAATATAGGTGAGAATCAGCCCGAGGCCGGCCCATTCAATGGTTCCGGTGGTAGAGGGTTCGACGAAGCGGTTTTGCGTCATCAGCTGCATGATCAGGCCGACGACAGCCATCGAGGCACCGGAGAGGATCAGGGCGATAGTGCGGGGGACGCGAGTGATAAAGAACATCTCGCGTCCACCCTCGGAGTTTAGATCGTAGACTCCGATAAACAGTGAAGCCGTGACCAGGCTGATGGTAACCATCAGCCCGATCAATAACGGCCAGGTGCGTGACCACCATCTGGGTTTTTGCGTTGCCTCGTGTGAGGGCACGAGCCCACCGGGGCGGGTATGGGAAAGTTTAGTCACGCAGCGCCTTTAGATTATTTTGACCACATATCAGCCAGGTCGTTGAGAACGACCGTATGGTTCTGGATGTCCTCAGCAACGTAGAAGTCGGCTGGCATGTAGTAGATGTTATCGTTTTCTACCGCAGGTACGTTCTGTAAGGCTTCTGATTCCTCAATGAGCTCTTTCGCACTGGCCGAGGTGCCGTCTCCGACGGCGGCGTCGCGGTCCATGACGATCAAGAAGTCAGGATTTGCTGCGGCAATCGCTTCCACAGAGATATCATCCCCCATGTGGTCAGTGGAACCGTCATCGTCCAGTGCCGGGGTCAGCTCTAGGATGTCATACAGGGGACCAATGGCGCGTCCTGTGGTGGGAGCTGAATAGTTAATGTCGCCACCGGAAGTGATCAGACCGGCCACGGTCATTTCTGGGTCATAGGCTTCTTTGGCGCTCTCTAGGGCTTTATCAAATTCAGCGATAAGATCGGAGGCTTCATCTTGGCGTCCGAAAGTTTCACCCAGGAGCGTGATTTGGTCGCGGAATTCTTCGTCGATGGCACCTGATTCAGTATCGATATCGGTATCGACGATCGGGGTGCCTTCGTCAATAGCATCGGCGATGGCTTCGCCATGCTGACTGAAACGCTGTCCATTAATGACGAGATCGGGTTGGGCCGCAGTAACCATTTCCATATTGGGTTCGCGGTGGTTTCCGATATTGAGGATGTCTTCGTTCTTGGTGTATTTCTCCAAGACCTCCATGTCGTCAGGCATCAGATCGACTGGGGCAGCAGAGAGGTCGACATCCCACTCTGCCAGGGTACGGAATACGCGGTTATCTGTTGCCACCACGGACTCAGGTTCGGCCGGCACCGTGTGGGTTGTTCCGGCCATATCGGTCACTTCAACGGTAGCGCCGTCTTCAGCGCTGCCGCCTGCTTCTCCAGCGCTATCGGCTTCAGGGGAGCCACAAGCGCTGAGGCCTAGCACACCAATAGCAATGAGCCCGGCCACACGATAGCGTGTCAGTCCAATTTTTTTCACGGTCAATCTCCAAAATGACAGAGTAAAATAACAGGTTAGCACTGTTAGGCACTTAGGTACGCCTAAGCTAACTCTCGATCAGTGTAGTAAGCCTTCATCAATTAGCGCAAGGATGGCTGACGTTATTCAGGTCACATTTGTCATATAAACCGCACGACACAGAGGGGCGACCTGGATGCAGGTAGAACTCAACGTATTTCGCGAGATATCGGAAGCACCATTTTGTTGAAATGTCATAAGCTAGAAACTCGGCTGAAAATGACCTGGCGTGGCCTATTCAAAGCGTTCATTAGGAGCCAAGTTTTTTGAACTTACTGACCACAATCACCGGGCAGTACTGATGGGACGGAACACCCGGGTACGATAAGGGTGACGAACGAACAGAGAGGCTTCGTGGTGCGCTTAGATTTTGCAAAGTCTACTCAATCAACTGTCGGGATCGAATGGGAGCTTGGGCTTGTCGACGCTGCGACCGGGCAGTTGTGCAATGTGAGCGACGATATCTTAAAGAAGCTTGAGCTCCCCGCGGAAGAGCCCTTTCAAATTGTGGGCGAATTCATGCTCAACACCTTGGAGTTGGTCACGGGCGTCTGTCACACCGTGGAGGAAGGCCTCGATCAGCTAGCGACCGCAGGCCGCCGCGTTTTAGAACTGGCGAGTTCCGATAATATGGCCCTGTTTTCTCAAGGGACCCATCCGTTTGCCTTTGGGCTCCACGAGAGGATTTCCTCCGGTCCGCGATATCAAAAGCTCTTAAATAAAACGCAGTACTGGGCCTATCAGATGCTGATCTATGGGGTCCACGCCCACATTGGTCTGGACCACGTGGCGAAGGCCATGCCTGCGGTCAACTACTTAATCAAATATTATCCGCACATGTTGGCACTGAGTGCTTCCAGCCCGTATTGGGGCGGCTATGACACCGGGTATGCCTCGCAGCGCACGTTATTGTTTCAACAGCTGCCGACGACCGGCTTGCCATTTCAATTTCACAACTGGTCCGAATATGAACACGTAGTAGGCGACCTCATGAAAGTGGGCATCGTCGATGATGTCACTGAAGTCCGGTGGGATATCCGGGCAGTCCCCAGGTATGGCACCGTGGAACAACGGGCATGCGATGGTGTAGCTACCCTTGAACAAGTCGGAGCGATTACCGCCCTGACGCAATGTTTAGTCCATGAAGCCGTCGGAGGTGATGCTGATGCGCTGAATGATATCGACATTTTGCCGCCGTGGTTCGTCCAAGAAAATAAGTGGCGTGCTGCCCGCTATGGTCTTGAGGCCGAAGTCATTATCGATTCTGCCGGCACAGAGAAGCTAGTGACAGAACATCTGAACGAGACCCTCAACCGGCTGGAACCCATCGCTGAGGAGCTCGGGTGTGCTGAACAATTGGGCTGGGTTGCAGATATGATGCGAGCGAACACCTCATCCTATCGGCAACGGCAACAATTGCAGTCGAAATTCGGTCACCGCGTCGATCAGGAGAAACTGGCTCATCTGGTCTTAGATTCGGCTGCCGAGACTGGCCACTCGATCCGTGAGTGGTCTTGAGATAGGGCGTTACGGCAACCCTTTGACCACGAAACTCTTGTGCTTTCCGAAATAGAAGAAGCCACTGAGCAACGCTATTGCCAATAGGATAGCCATGATGATCAGCAGCGGGTATGGACCCAATTGCGCAATCAGTGGGATCGACGCAGCGGTGACAAGTCCCCCACCAAAGAAGGGCTCAAAAACAAGCTGTTTATAGCCAAAGGCTTCGTAGGCAGGGCTTTCTTGTCTCGGGTCGGCCATCCGCAGGAGTAACAGACCGGTCGCCGTCACGCCCATTGACTGGCCGAAGTCGGCAATCCCGCGTTCAAACCAGTAACTCTGGATGAAGCGCGGCGCCAACGCAAAGAGCACGAAGCAGTTCCAGGCGATACCGGCAATCGCTAGGATGGCAAATGGCCCGATGTTGTCTGCAATCGCATCCAACGATAAAGTCGCCATCGCCGCAATGATCAGCGTATCGAGGGCTAGACCCTGGATACGCTCCATCACCCCGCGGTCAATGAAGATTGATAAACCAGTGCGATCTGCGAATATTTGGATAATCACGCCACCCAACATGGCCAGTGGGAATAACGGGACATACGCAAAGATTTCGATGGTATCTGCCCACAGCCACTGCTCGATAGCCTGCAGACCCGATAGAATCCCCTGGCCAATGAGAATGGCTACCGCGATGATACCGACATGCAATGTCAAGGTATCTAGGGACTCGGCACGCACGGTCTGCATCCCTCCGGAGGGCTGCTCTCGGCGATAAAACCCCCGTGCGATCTCCGGGTCTTCATTCGATTTTACATCGAGCGTTTGCGAATGGCCGCGTCGTGCTGCCCAGTTAACAGCGATGACACCAATGATCACTCCTGCCAGGATCCCGACTGTGGCCATGGCTAAGGCTAAGTCGCCGCCATCTTCAAAGCCCATTTCAGCCATAACCGGAGCCATCCCGGCGGCGGTTCCGTGACCGCCTTCAAATCCAATCTCGATCAACGCACCAAACATTGGTGTGACACCGAACAGTGGTACGAGAATCAATACCGCAATTAAAATACCGATCACGTATTGGCCAGCCGCAAAGGTGACACCCAGGGAGACCTGCGGTCCCAACAACTTGATGGCACGTTTCGGAGACGGGATAGCCGATCCCAAGAACAGCGCGGCAAAGACCGCGCTAATCAGCAAGCCAGGCAATTCCGACCAGACGGCGAGAACTTCTGCTCCGAAAATCCCGCCCTCGGCCAAACCTTCCCATCCAAGTCCTTCACCGAGGCGCCCAAGAATCTGGGGACCTAAAATAAGTGCGATGAATCCGGCAATCAGTGCCACCGGAAGGAAGAGCTTTTGGGCCGTTCTGCTATAGGCGCGCATCACGATGCCAACGAGTGCTAAAACGCCCAGCAGGAGAATGGCCAACGCAACGATTGACGGCGACATATACGGGACCTTTCATGTTGGTATGGCAAACACACCGCTGACAGGTACGTATATGAGATCTACCAGCTCGACGAGGGCTGAAGCAATCTTTCATGGTCGTCAGACCGGGATTTGCCCTATACACTCACGAGGCCAACGGGCTGGGTCGGGTCTGCCGAAAAGCCTAAATCCGAGGGCGTCACACCGTCTGCAACTAACTGCGCGCCCAGCGCTGCGACCATCGCACCGTTATCGGTGCACAGATTCAGCGGAGGGATCGTCAGGCCAATCCCTGCGGCTTGGGTGCGTTCTGTCAGCAGCTGGCGTAACCGGGAGTTGGCTGCGACTCCCCCGCCCAGCAGGATGTGATCGATGCCGTATTCGGTTGCTGCCAGCACGGCCTTTTTGGTGATGACATCTGCTACGGCTTCTTGGAATGCAGCAGCAATGTCGTGAGCGGGCACCGGCATGTCACGAACTTCAAACTGTTCTACGGCTCGAGACACCGCGGTCTTGAGTCCAGAAAATGACCAGTTGTATCGGTCTTTACCCGGTGCATCCGGTGTGCCCATATTTTTCGGGGCACTGAGACCACGGGGGAAGCGGAAGGCCTGGGCATCTCCGTCACGTGCCATTTTGTCGATGACCGGACCGCCAGGATATCCGGCGCCGATCAGGCGTGCGACCTTGTCGTAGGCCTCCCCTGCGGCGTCGTCGATCGTACTGCCTAATAATTCGACGTCCGACGTGATGGAATTGATCTTCAACATTTCAGTGTGCCCACCGGAAACCAGCAGGGCCCCGAGCTGGTTGACCTGTTGTAGGTCGGTACCGATTTGGTCAAGGTAGCCAACCCCGATGTGGGCGATGAGGTGGTTGATGCCATAGAGCGGCTTGCCGGTCGCGACTGCGAGCGCTTTGGCTCCTGCGACGCCAACCATGAGCGCTCCAGCAAGGCCAGGCCCGGCGGTCACGGCGATGGCGTCAACATCATCCATGGTCACTTCGGCTTGGTCCAGCGCGGCGTCGAGCACCGGAAGAAATTCGGTCACGTGGGCGCGGGCTGCGATTTCGGGGATGACGCCGCCGAAGGCGACGTGTTCGTCCATGGAGGAGGCGACCTGGTGAGCCAGCAGTTTGGTGCCGGCGACGATGCCGATGCCGGTTTCGTCGCATGAGGTTTCGATACCTACCACGATGGGGGCCGTCATATTACTCCTTACTGGACAGCACCGCGGCTGTTGATGGGCCGGGGTCGCGCAGACGTTTACGCATAATCCAGGCGTCTATACCGCCAGGATAATACCGGGGTCGGGTGTGGATATGGCTGAATCCGTTGTCGGCATAAAGCCGTTGGGCTCGAGTGTTATCGGTGCGAACTTCCAACAGCAGATCTTCGGCACCCAGCTGATAAGCGGTGTGAATCAGCCAGATCAGCATCGCCGCGCCGAGTTTTTTACCAGTGTGGTCCGGGTGCACGCCGAGGGTGGTGATATCGGCAAAGGGTGGCCCGTAGAGCAGCCCTGCAAATCCCACGATCTCGTTCTCATACGTGAGGACCTGATAGAAACTGTGCGGATGTGGGGCAACTGAGGCGTCGTATTCCGCGGCAAAAAGCTCACGGGACCACGCGTCTGGGCCGAAGATCAGGGCATCCAGGGCGGTGACGGCATCGAGGTCGTCGGCGGTCCAGGCTCGTTGCGTATAGCCGTCCGGCAGCGGAAGGGGGTTCGGCAGGCTCATTTAGCGTAGATTCTTGGGGATTTTGGCGTCGTGGCCGCGCAAGTACTGGGGTTCAACGGGCAGTAGACCACGGCCGCGGCGTAGGGCAATGCTGCCGTAGGCGGCAATATCTGCGGCATCCGGGACGGCGCCGGTATAGCCGGACATGCCGTAGAGCGCATCCGGGTAGAGCCCCGCGCCGGCGCCATAGACGGGCAGTTTGGTGACTTCGGTCGGATCGGTCACGAACGGGCCGTGGAGGCGCTGGGGTTGGCCGCCGATGTTGTCGTAGTGAGCCCAGTAGACTTCTTTGCGCCGAGCGTCGGTGGCGACAATGAATTCATCGACGCCGTTTCGAAATGCTGCTGGCGCCACCCGGTGGGCGAGCCCGTCGTGGCTGAGCACCCCGTACACTGGCACCTGCCAGGTGTGGGCGAGCGTTTGAGCGGTGATAATACCCGCGCGCAGGCCAGTAAACGGACCGGGTCCAACACCGACGAAGATGCCGTCGAGGTTGGCGGGTCCGGTGGGGTCCAGTCCGGCTTCGGTGAGGACCTCGGTGATGAATCCGGCCAGGACTTCGGAATGGTTGCGGTGGGAGGCAGTGGCCCGGTGCGCGATGGTCTCACCGTCGCGGTGGATCGCGGCAGAAGCGGTGGCGGAGGTGTCGATGCCTAGGTATATGGTACTCATGCGATGCTGATGTCCTCCCAGCGGGGCCCATATCCGGTGATGATCGCGGTGCGTGGTTCATCGACGTCGTCGTCTGAAAAATCGGTGACGAGCTCGCCGGTGGCGGCACCGGGGCGGATGAGTTCAATGTCGAGGTGAGAGTCGGTGAGCTCCTCGGCGAGACCGCGGCCCCATTCGATGACCACGACCGCATCGGCCAACCAGGATTCGAGATCAAGACTGGCCAGTTCATCGGTGCCGGTGATGCGGTAGGCGTCGACATGCACCAGGTTCAGGCCTTCACCTGGGTGGTTGTGGTGTCGTGCCAACACAAAGGTTGGCGAGGTGATCAGCGCGGTCATGCCGAGCGCGCTCGCCAGGGCCTGCGTAAAGGTGGTTTTGCCGGCCCCAAGCTCCCCGGTGAGGATAATGACGTCTCCGGCGCGCAGGAGTTTGGCCACTTGCGCGGCGAATGCTTGGGTCTCGGCAATATTTGCGAGTTCTTGGCGGTGTCGCAAGGTTAGATCCATGGTTTGTGAATGCGAGGGACGCGGGCGCCGATGCGTGTGACGAGCTCGTAGTTGATGGTTCCGGCGGCTTGGGCCCAGGCATCGGAGGTCAAGCCGGACTCGGTCCCGAAAAGTTCCACGGGCGCACCCACCGGCGCGGTGAGTTCATCATCGCGGTCGGTGTGGAGGTCGACGACGAATTGGTCCATCGCAATCCGTCCGGCGACCCGATAGTACTTACCGTCTATCCATACCGGCGCACCTTCGGCAATACGGGGGACGCCGTCGGCATAGCCACACGGGATCAGCGCCAACCGGGTGGGTGTGTCACAGCGGTAGGCATAGCCGTAGGAGACGCCGGTGCCTTCATCGGCAGGTTTATTATGTGCCACCGTGGTGCCAAAACTCATGACTTGGCGCAGTCCGAGATCTTCCGGGGTCCGGTTAGCAAATGGGCTCAGCCCGTAGATGGCGACCCCGGCCCGGACCATGTCCAGGTGCGTGTCGGGGCGGGAAAGCAACGCCGGGGAATTGGCGACGTGGCGCACATCAACGGTCAGTCCGTGTTTGCGGGCCGTGTCGACCGCGTCGTGGTAGGCGCGGAGTTGTTCATCGACCGCGGCTTCTCCTGCCGGGTCATCGGCCATCGCGAAGTGGGTGAAGACGCCGACGACGCGGACGGTGCCGGCTTGTTGAAGTTCGGAGGCGCGGCGGCACAGGTCATCCCAGACTTCTGGCACGGCACCGTTGCGGGACAGGCCGGTGTCGACCTTCAGGTGGATGCGCGCGGGCAGGTCGGCGGCTCGGGCAGCTTCGGCGACCGCTTCGATTTCCGGGCCGGATACCCCGATATCGATGTTGTGTTCGATGGCCGCTTGAAATGGGGTGCGCACGGTGTGTAACCAGGCCAAAAGGGGCGCGGTGATCCCTGCATCTCGCAAGGTGAGGGCTTCTTGGACGTGGGCGGTGCCAATCCATGTGGCACCGGCGGCCACGGCGGTTTGGGCCACCTCAATGGCCCCGTGCCCATAACCGTCAGCTTTGACCACAGCCATCACCTGGGCGGGTTTCACCCACCGGGCGATGGTTTCAATGTTGTGTGCCAGTGCTGAGTGATCGATCGTCACCCAGCGCTCGGGTTCTGCGGTCCAGGTTTTTGCCATAATGCTGTCTATTATTCCAGAACCAGCTGCTTTGCTTGGCGAATGTAGTCTTGCAGCGTGGACACGACGACTCCGCCGTCTGCCGCCGCCAGTTGCCCGGCCATCGA
>JAJUIX010000161.1 GCA_029267455.1 Enteractinococcus sp.
GGGTGAGCATCGAGAATATCAGCGTGTTGTAAATACACAAACAGCCGGGACAGGGCAAGGCTCCCGATGCCTACAGCCCACGCAACCCAACGCGGAAAGCGTTCTAGAAAGCGCAGCGTCACGGCGGAGATGGCCAAGGTCAGAAGAAACCACGCTGACATCCAGAATATTGAGCGTCCTGTTCCGCCACGCCAGCCGGTGTGGAGGTGGTGGAGCAGTTCCGCCGGCTCTGACCATTTCACCACGATGACCACTAACGTGATGACAAGGGACCACACCAGGTACGGAATGACCAGGGTTTCCCAACGTCGGGCAGTTTCAAAGCGGAGGGACCGCCCGTGAGGGACGAGGAAAAATCCCGAGAGGATGAAAAAGAGTGGCATGCGCCAGATGGAAAGTAGGGCCGAGCCGTCGAAGGTTCCGGCGTGGCCAAAGATGACCATCGCGATTGAGAAAACGCGCAGGGCGTCGATGCCAATATTGCGGGGTGTTGTATTCATCATGGGTGTAAACACAGCAGCACCCGGGGTGGAAAACACCCCGGGTGCTGCGGGAATACTCTGTAAGTCGGCGGCTTAGAGGTTGGGTGAGTTCGTTTCGTGAGCGGGGTCTGTCACGAAATCCTCATCCACGGTGTTGGAACGACCAACAACATGTTTTGGAATGAAGAACGCTATGGAACCCAACACGATGACCCCAAGCATCGGGATCCATACGGTTTCAAACGACAGCCAGTTCATCATGTAAAGACCGACGTAAAAGAGAATTAGGACCACGGCGTACAGCAACCAGTTGCCAGCGGTATTTCCTTCACCGGAGAAGTTGGCCGGTTTACCGTCTCGAATCAAGGAGGACACCTCGTTCTTTCAGATGTTGTGTTGTCGCCAGCCTAGCTGAGACGACGATGCGATGATGTGTTGTTAACTAAGAATAGCGTATGTTGAACTCGCGCCGAGCCGAGTTGCGCCCGCCTTGAGCATCTCGACGGCATCCTGATAAGTGCGAATTCCGCCTGATGCTTTGACACCGAGCTTGTCTCCAACCGTCGACCTCAATAACGCCACATCTTCAGTGGTTGCACCACCTGGGCCGAAACCGGTGGAGGTTTTGACGAAGTGCGCCCCGGTTTCGACGGCCGCTTCACAGGCGATGATTTTGGCTTGGTCTGTCAGTGCCGCAGTCTCGAGGATGACTTTGACCACTACGTCGTGATCCTTGGCGGCCTCAACGACCGCACCGATATCTTTGAGCAGGGTTGCTTTATCGATTGCTAGCGCAGCAGCTTGGTCGATGACCATATCCACTTCGTCAGCGCCGTGCCGGATGGCTTGAGTGGTTTCAAAAGCTTTTGTTTCTGGAGTATGCGTGCCGGTGGGGAAACCGATGACCGTACAGACCTTCACGGAGCTTCCCGCGAGCTGTTTGGCGGCACGTGCCACCCAGATGGGCTGGATGCAGACCGAGGCGGTACCAAATGACCGAGCCTGTTCGCACAGAGTATCGATATCCTGGGCCGTGGCTGTCGGTGCCAATAAGGTGTGGTCAATCAACGCTGCCAGTTGTGTCGCGTCGAGTGCATCGACTTGGTCGGGGTTGAACGGTGCGGTAGTAGACACGGATTCTCCTTAGGTGACTTCCACCAACGTGGTAGCCTCAGCGACTAATTCCTGCATAACATCTGTCACGGTGGATAGCGGGGTGCCAGGATCAGCAAACACTGACACATAACATTTCACTTTCGGCTCGGTACCCGAGGGCCGAACCATCAACCGGGTAGAGACTTGCCCGGTTGTGGCAAACTCAACCATATTGAGCGGCCCATAGCGCTGTGACAGCGGCACGTTATCGTGTTGATAATCCACGGTGGATACGGGCCCGTAGCCGGCAAGCGTACTTGGCGGGTTGGCCCGGAGGTCATCGACCAGTCGCGTGCCAACACTGGGTGAGGGGACGACCACCGACACCTGGTCTGACAGGGCGGGACCAAACGTATCGGTCAACTCCTCCAAATACGACAGCAACCCTTGACCCTGGGTTTTCAACTCTGCGGCGAGGTCAGCGACCACGACGGCAGCCGACAGGCCATCCTTGTCATTGACCAGATGCGGGGCGACCGCGTACCCGAGAGCTTCCTCATAGCCGTAGCCGAGGTCAGGGACGCGGCAGATCCATTTGAAGCCGGTGGGCGTGATGGTATGTTTCACCCGGTGGTGTTGTGCCAACTGGGCTAATTGCGGGGCGGAAACCACGGAATTAGCGGCAGCCAACCCGTTGGCGGCAAGATAGGGCATCAGCCGGGCACCGAGGATCAGTCCCAACTGATCTCCGGTCAGTCGCTGCCACTGCTGGCCATCATGGACAAGAATGGCTAGACGGTCTGCGTCCGGGTCGTGAGCCACAATGAGGTCTGTGTCCGGCTGAGCTTCCGCGGTCGCAATGGCCAAATCCAGGGCACCGGGCTCTTCAGGGTTTGGGAAAACAACGGTTGGAAATGCCGGATCGGGATGGAGCTGCTCGGCGACAACTGTTGGAGCCTGAAATCCCGTGGCTGCCAACAGCCGACCAAATGTTGTGGCGCCGACGCCGTGCAATGGTGTATAGACCATCCGAAGGGTTCGGCGCCCTTTGGCAGTGGGGGACAGCTCATTCAGAAACGCAGCGACGACTGTGACATAGTCATCGATAATTGTTTCGGGGATGAGCTCCCACCCGGCGTCAGCCCGCGCTGGTAGCTGATCTGCGGTGTTCCAAGCATGAATATGGTTGGCGATTTCTTGATCTACGGGGGCGGTGATTTGGGCATACGCGCCGGTTGAGTCCTGGGATTGCACCAGCCGAGCACCCAGATAGACCTTATAGCCATTATCGGTGGGCGGGTTATGCGAAGCGGTCACCATAATGCCCACATCTGCCTCAAGCCGTTTCAACGTAAACGCCAAGACGGGCGTGGGGGTCGTAGTCGGCATCAACAGCACGCGACACCCTGCTGCGGTCATCACAGTGGCAGAATCTAACGCAAAGTCTTCAGAACCGTAACGGGCGTCGTAGCCAATAACTACCGTTGGAGCAGTGACGTATTTCGTTGCGAAATCAGCCAGGCCGGCGGCTGCGCGTTGCACAACCACCCGATTCATTCGGGTGGTGCCCGGTCCAAGTGGCGCTCGCAACCCGGCCGTGCCGAACGTAAGGTATCCGGCAAAACGCGCCGTCAGCGCGGCAAGCGCAGCCTCGTCCCCCTTTTGCGCGGCAAGGATTTCGGCTTGAAGGAGGCCGGCATTTGATGGGTCTAGCTCCATCCAGCGGCGCGCTGTGGCAAAAAGCTCGTCCATCTCAGATTGCATGGATAATATCAGCCAATACCTTTGACACTTGCGGTGCGGCGGCATCCCCGGCCGCAATCACGTCGTCGTGGGATAACGGGGCATCCGTGACTCCTGCAGCCGCATTCGTCACCAGCGACATGCCGAGCACTTCTAACCCGGCATGCCGGGCAGCAATCGTATCGAGTGCAGTCGACATACCTACCAGGTCACCGCCTAGTTTGGCAGCCATCGCTACTTCAGCTGGTGTCTCGTATTGTGGTCCGGCGAATTGCACATAGACGCCCTCGGTCAAGCTCGGATCGATATCCTTGGCGATGGCGCGTAAACGCTTCGAATAGGCGTCCGTCATATCCACGAACTCGGCCCCGACCAGCGGGGTAGTGCCAGTGAGATTGATGTGATCCGAAATCAGCACGGGGGTCCCGGGTTGAAGTTGCGGGTCAAGACCACCGCACCCGTTGGTCA
>JAJUIX010000223.1 GCA_029267455.1 Enteractinococcus sp.
CGGCCCCCGCGGCCCGATCCTGGTCGACGGCGAGCCCATCGCCGAATCGGTCCCGAGCGACTCATCGAGCTTTGACTACCAGCGCGTCTATCACGACCCCGAACTCTATTCCGGCCTGACCGGGTTCTACTCCCTGGCCTACGGCCAAACCGGTCTCGAACAACGCCTCAACGGCTGGCTTTCCGGGACCACCGATGACATGTTCATCGAGCGCATCCGGCAGACCTTCACCGGTGCCGACAACCCTGGCGCCTCCGTCGAACTGACGATCGATCAGGAACTCCAAGAAGTCGCCTACGGCGCCCTGCCCGAAGGCATTGAGGCGTCCGTGGTGGTCTCCGAACCGGATACCGGCCGCATCTTGGCCATGGCCTCGCGCCCGACCTACGACACCAACCTCTTGGCAGTCCACTCGACCTCACAGGCCTCGGAGAACATGGACAAAATCGTCGACTCCGGCGTCTCGCCATACCAAAACCGGCCCACCTACGAGCTCGCCCAACCCGGCTCGACGTTCAAACTCATTGACGCGATCGCGATGCTGGAGTCCGGGGAATACACCCCCGACACGTCCATCCCGGTGCCCGATGAGTTACCACTGCCGCAGACCAATAACACCATCTCAAACTTCCGCGGTGGTATCTGTGACCGCCGCGACTCCGCAGAACTCACCTGGATTTTCGCCCAGTCCTGTAACACCCCGTTCTCGCAGGCCGCCATGGAACTCGGTCAAGACTCCATTCTGGACGTCGCCGAACGCTTCGGCTTCAATGACACCTCGCTGACCGTCCCACTGCCCGTTACCGCCTCGCACTTCCCTACGGAAGAAATCCCACAGGCCACCTTGGCACAGTCTGTGATCGGTCAGGTGGACGTGCGTTCCACCGCGCTGCAGATGAATATGGTCGCCGCTGGTATTGCCAACGACGGCGTGGTGATGAAACCGCAGATGGTCGACATTGTGCGCGGACCAGACCTCAACGTGTTAGAAGAACCCCAACCAGAAGTGTATTCCGAAGCCATCGAACCAGAAATTGCCGACCAGATGACCGAAATGATGCTTGAGGTCGTCGAATCTGGGACCGCCATGCCAGCACGGTCCTCCATCCCGATCGCCGCGAAAACCGGCACGGCAGACATTGGAGAAACCGGCAAAGTGAACTCGTGGATCACCGGCTTTGCACCCGCAGACGATCCCCAGGTGGCCGTCACCCTGGTATATCAAAACACGGACTACTCGGTGGGCAGCCAGCTCACCGCGACGAACCTTAAGACAATCGTGGAGGCGGTGGTCGAAGAGTGAGACCAATATCGGGAATGACGCTAGGCGGCCGATACGAACTGACTGATCGTATCGCCATCGGCGGCATGGGTGAAGTGTGGAAAGCACGCGACACCGTGCTCGGACGCATCATCGCCATCAAAATTTTGAAGGAAGAATACACGGGTGACCCAAACTTTTTGCGCCGCTTCCGGGCTGAAGCTCAGCACACCGCCCTGCTGAACCACCCCGGCGTGGCCAACGTCTTCGACTACGGCGAAGAAGAGGGTTCCGGCTACTTGGTCATGGAGCTGGTCCCCGGCGACCCACTGAGCGCCATCCTAGACCGCGAAAAAGTTCTCTCCCCCGACCGCACCCTGTCAATCATCGCCCAGACCGCTCGCGCCCTGTCCGCCGCCCACGCGCAAGGTCTCGTCCACCGCGACGTAAAACCCGGAAACCTGTTGATCGATTCGAAAAACCGCGTCAAAGTCACCGACTTCGGCATTGCCCGGTTGGCCGACCAGGTCCCGCTGACCGCAACCGGTCAGGTCATGGGCACCGCCCAATACCTCGCACCAGAACAAGCCACCGGCCAACAGGCTACCGGCGCCTCCGATATTTACTCGCTGGGCATCATCGGGTACGAATGCTTGGTCGGGCATCGACCATTCACCGGCGAATCCCAGATCGCCATTGCGCTAGCCCAGGTCAACGACGACCCACCGCCCATGCCGGAATCCATCCCGGAACCTGTCCGCGCGCTGATCATGTCGATGCTGTCCAAAGAGCCCGAAGACCGTCCCGCTGACGCCGACAAACTTGCCACCGCCGCCGAAGCGTTGCGTCGCCAAGACACCCAGTCCGCAATTGACGCTGTCCCCGGGATGGTGCCGTTTATCACCACTGATCCCGATGCGACCCAGGTGATCGACACCCAAGAATTTCACGGCATGAACGACCCTCATGCCACCCAGGTCCTGTCCGAAACTCCCGCAGAAGCCTCCGATTCGACGGCCGCCATGCCCGTCACACCGACCGAGGACCTTTCTGCCCAGTCCGACGAGCTCAGCGCCAGCGCCCTGCCCGATGAGTATGACGACGAGGCCGAAGCCGAAGAGACCGAGGAAGGGAAGAAGAAACGCAGTCCCTGGTTCTGGCCGATCATCGGCGTCATCATTTTGGCTGCTCTGGCCGGGATTGGTCTCTGGGCCGCTTCACTGGGTTCAGATGAAGAACCTGCGCCTGAAGAAACCGAGACGGCGGCCACCATCACGATCGACGCCGACGACTACGTGGGCCGCGATGTTGATGAGGTCACCGAAGAGCTTGAAGAGCTTGGTTTCACCGTTGATCGGGTGGAGCGAGAAGATCCCGAACCATTTGGTACAGTACTGGCTTTGAGTCCAACCGGTGAGGTTGAAGAAGGCTCTGAAATTCGTGTCAGCTACTCCAATGGAGAAGGTGTCGAGCCCGCGCCAGCACCGGAACCCGAGAATGATCAACCGCAGCAACCGGATCCCGGAAACGGTGGCGGCCAACCCGACAACGGCAACGGGGGCGGCGGCCAACAACAGCAGCAACCCGGCAATGGCGGTGGCGGCCA
>JAJUIX010000264.1 GCA_029267455.1 Enteractinococcus sp.
GCTTGTGAATCTCCCGGATAACCGAAGGCGAAAGCCGACCAGCGCCGCTCAGAGGCAAAGGCGATCGCATCGGTCTGTGGCAGCCGTGGTGTTTTGGGGAATGGTTCGCGCAGTGCAGCGGCAGTGATATTCGCATTGGGGTCAGCCCCAATGTGGCCTAAGACCAGACGCCACCCGTTATCTGTTGCAGCAAGCTGTTTCGCCCCGGAGAACTCCATGGTTCCCTCGGTCAGGGTACCGGTCTTATCGAGACACACCGTATCCACGCGAGCCAAAATCTCGACGGCTGGTTGTTCTTGGATGAGTACTTTCTTACTCGTCAGGTGCAGCGCTGCCATCGCAAATGAGATGGTCGTCATGAGCGCAAGTCCCTGCGGGATCATGGTCGTGATGCCAGCGATCGTGGCGACCAGTGCTGAATCCAGACTGTCGTCGGCCACGACCTGTTGCCAGCCACCAAGGGCTTTGATCTGGCCCCAGGCCACGATAACGATCAACGGGATCAGCGCGATGGTGATCCAGCTCGCGACCTTATCGAGCGCGGTGCGCAGCTCGGAATGCGCCTTAGAGAAGGTCCGGGCGCGTTTCGTCAGGCGTGCCGCGTGTGAGTCCTGGCCCACGCCGGTAATCCGGAAATAGCCGTTGCCTGCGACCACTGAGGTGCCCGACAGGACCGTTGCCCCGGCAGGTTTATACACGGGATCCGCTTCCCCGGTGATGAGTGACTCATTGACGTCGAGGCTTTCTGATGCCAAGACGAGCCCATCGGCCGGCACCTGATCTCCAGCGCGTAAATATACGACGTCGTCCAAGACGGCTTCAGCGGTATCAATCTCAACGTTTTCCCCATTACGGCGCACCATGATGCCGTCCTGGTGGAGCAGGGCGATGCGGTCGAGCTTCCGTTTGGCGGAGTATTCCTGGACCACCCCGATGATCACGTTGGTGACCGCTGCAATAGCAAAAATCATGTCCAACCAGCGGCCCAACGCGATGATGCCAAGCGCGCACAGGAAAATGACCAGATTGAATAATGTCAGGATGTGGGTACGGAGAATGGCGGCCAGCGACCGTGAGGTTTCGTTGGACTGTACGTTATGCAGCCCAAGTGCAGCGCGTTTTTTGACCTGCTCGTCGGTGAGTCCCTGGGTTAAGAGGGTCTGGTCATTAATCACACCCGGATCGTTGACACCGCGAGCTGTCAGCAGCGTCTGGCGATATTCCGCTGTGACATCCACCTGGGATGTACTACGGCCGGACGGGGTTGCACTGTTGTTGTGCAACGGGGTGGATTCGGACACTACCTACCTCATGAACGCTGTTGTCAATATGATCATCCTAGCGAGACGAACGTGAACAAAACTCGTCTGCAAGGTGGATTTTTGCTTCCTCACGACAACGGGTGGGATGAAACTATCATCCCACCCGTGGCGCATCGTCTGCTAGTGACCGAAGCGATCCGGCAAAGCTGAGGCCCAACCGGAACGAAGCTCCTCGACGGTCGCGGTGAACAAATCTTGAATTTCAAGAGCCGCCGAGTTCGCGTCAACCACGCCGATTCGCAGCGCCGGATATCCGCGGGAGTCGGTGATGCCCCGAAACCGGACTTCTTCGGAGAGCGGCACCGCCACCAGCGCGCGTCCTTGCGATTCAGAGAACAATGCTGTGAAGGCATCAATGCCATCACGTTCGGTGATGTAGTGCAGATTGATACGCATCCCGACCCCGGCGTGCAGTACCATGTCGGCAAGTGCCCCGGCCAGTCCACCTTCAGAAAGGTCATGGGCGGCATCCAACATATGGGTTCGGGAAGCATTCGAAAGGAGCCCGGCGAGCTGGCGTTCCTTGGCCAGATCAACCTTGGGTGGCACCCCACCGAGATGACCGCGTAGGTGGGCAAACTGGGAACCGTCCAGCTCATCGAAGGTTTCACCCAGCA
>JAJUIX010000090.1 GCA_029267455.1 Enteractinococcus sp.
ACAAGCATCGCGTGATTCATTGGCACAACTGCACGCCGAGCTGAAAGATACTCTTTCAGCCGGGGGAGTCGAACTCGGTGCCGAACTGTTTGCGGCTTTGAAAGTGATCGACGACAACGGCGCCCTACGCCGTTCGGTCACCGACCCAACGGTTGAAGCCAAGCGACGTCAAGAACTCATTCGCAGGATCTTTACCAACCAGATCTCGGCGCACGCCGTGACCGTATTGGAAAACCTTGCCGGTGCTCGTTGGACAACCGAACGTGAGTTCGGGGATGCAGTCGAAGAAATGGCTGCAACCGCTGCCGTCTACAGCGCTGAACAGGACGGTCTTGCCGGTCTGAAAACCCTCACCCAGCAGTTGTTGGAATTCAACCGCACCGTTGAATCTGACCACAAGCTGCAGCGGGCGTTGACCGATCAGCAAGCACCGCTAACTGCCCGAGGCGACCTAGCTGACAAGTTGATGTCAGACCAGGCCCTACCAGCGGCCAAGCTGCTGGTGCGTCAGGCCGTCGAACAACCTCGCGGCGCGAAACCTGTTGACCTTGTTCGTCGTTTCGCTGATTTGAGCGCACAGCAACAACGTCAGTGGATCGCCGATGTGACGGTGGCCCGTCCACTCCAGCAAGCTCAGCTAGAACGTCTGGCTAAATCACTGTCGGCTACCTTCGGCCGTGATTTGACACTGAACGTCGAAACTGATCCGCGGCTGGTCGGCGGAATCCGGATCCAAGTTGGTGACGAAGTCATTGACTCCTCGGTCGCTTCGCGACTGAACGATCTGAATACTAAACTGGCCGGCTGAAACCGGCACTCGAAACATACACAACTAGGCCCATCAGAACATGATGTGGCATTAAAGAGAGCAGGGACTGCAGATGGCCGATTTGACCATCAACGCTGACGACGTCCGTGATGCCCTAAACGAGTTTGCGGAGTCGTACGAACCGGCCGACACCGAACGTGTCGAGGTTGGCTACGTAACCAGCGCAGCCGACGGCATTGCCCGCGTGGAAGGTCTGCCTTCCGTGATGGCAAATGAATTGCTGCGTTTTGACAATGGCATCACCGGACTTGCACAAAACCTTGACCCACGCGAAATTGGTGTCGTCATTTTGGGCGACTTCCAAGACATTAGCGAAGGAATGAAAGTCTACCGCACCGGCGACGTTCTGTCGGTACCAGTCGGAGACCAATTCATGGGTCGTGTCGTAAACCCACTGGGTGAACCAATTGACAACCTCGGCCCGATCGAGGCCGAGGACCGCCGTGCACTTGAACTGCAGGCACCAGGTGTCACCCAGCGTAAGTCGGTACACGAACCACTTCAGACCGGTATGAAGGCCATTGACGCCATGATCCCGATCGGTCGTGGCCAGCGCCAGCTGATCATTGGGGACCGTCAGACCGGTAAAACCGCTATTGGTGTCGACGCGATTCTGAACCAAAAAACCAACTGGGAGTCGGGGGATCCGAACAAACAGGTACGTTGTATCTACGTTGCCGTTGGCCAGAAGGCATCCACGATCGCTTCGGTGCGTGCCACCCTTGAGCGTGAAGGTGCACTGGAATACACCACCATCGTTGCCTCCCCAGCATCTGACCCAGCAGGCTTCAAGTACCTGGCGCCATACGCCGGCTCTGCGATTGGCCAGCACTGGATGTACGGTGGCAAACACGTCCTCATCATCTTTGACGACCTGTCCAAACAGGCTGAAGCCTACCGTGCAGTTTCGCTCTTGCTGCGCCGCCCACCGGGCCGTGAAGCATACCCAGGCGACGTGTTCTACCTGCACTCCCGGTTGTTGGAACGTTGTGCCAAACTTTCCGACGACCTAGGTGCTGGTTCAATGACCGGACTGCCAATCGTGGAAACTAAAGCGAACGACGTCTCGGCGTACATTCCGACCAACGTTATTTCGATTACCGACGGTCAGATCTTCTTGCAGTCTGACCTATTCAACGCCAACCAGCGCCCAGCTGTTGACGTAGGTATTTCGGTATCGCGCGTTGGTGGTGACGCCCAAGTCAAGGCAATGAAGAAGGTTTCCGGTACCTTGAAGCTGGACCTGGCGCAGTACCGCGATATGGAAGCCTTTGCCATGTTCGCTTCTGACCTAGACGCCGCAACCCGACGCCAGTTGGCTCGTGGTGAACGCCTCATGGAACTGCTCAAGCAGCCGCAGTACACCCCGTACCCGGTTGAAGAACAGGTCGTATCGATCTGGGCCGGCTCGCGAGGACACCTGGACGATGTGCCAGTCTCGGACGTGTTGCGCTTCGAATCCGAATTCATTCAGCACCTGCGTTTGAATAACGTTGCGCTGGACGATATCGCCGAAACCGGCCAGTTGACCGACGACACGGAACAAGCCCTGGTGCGCGAAGTCGAAAGCTTCAAGAAGGCGTTCTTGGCTCAAGGAGCTGACTCGCCAGTCCAGCCAGGACGCGAAGAGTTCGACGCCATCGAAGAAGACGCTGTCGAGCAAGAACGCATCGTCCGCCAGAAACGCTGATCGACCCTAGCATGTGGTGCCGGGGTCACCCGGCACCAGCTATAGGTCACAGAAAGGAAAAGCATGTCAGCAGCCGATATTCGGGTCTTTCGCAATAAGATCGATTCGACGACGTCGATGAAGAAGATCTTCAATGCGATGGAACTGATCGCTACTTCGCGAATCGGTAAGGCACGCCAGCGTGTGGCAGCGTCGATGCCCTATGCGAATGCGATCACTCGGGCCGTATCCGCCGTGGCTTCACAGCAAGACATTGAGCACATCCTGACGTCGGAACCTGAAAATCCGCGTCGGGCCGCTGTACTCATCATGTCCAGTGACCGTGGTTTGGCCGGAGCGTATTCCGCGAACATCCTGCGCCACGCCGAGAGCCTGCTTGAACGCCTCTCGGAAGAGGGCAAATCGTCGGATCTGTACCTGGTCGGACGCAAGGCTCAGGCGTACTTCGATTTCCGTAGACGTCCATATAAGAAATTCTGGACCGGTTCGACCGATAACCCCGAGTTTGACGTCGCAAAGGACATCGGCGAAACACTCGTCGAAGCGTTCCTCACCGACTACGAAGACGGCGGTGTTGATGAAATTCACATCGTCTACACCCAATTCATTTCCATGGTCAAACAGGAACCGATGATTGTTCGCCTGCTGCCCCTGGAAGTCGTGGAAGAAGAAGTCACTGATGAAAGTGAACTCCTTCCGCTCTACGAGTATGAACCCGCACCAGAAGAAGTCTTGGATGCGCTGCTACCAAAATACATCGAGTCGAGAATCTTCTCATCGATGCTGCAGGCCGCCGCATCCGAACTGGCAAGCCGTCAGCAAGCCATGAGCGCCGCCGGTGATAACGCCGAAGACCTCATCCGTGAATACACCTTGCTGATGAATAACGCCCGTCAGGCTTCCATTACTCAGGAGCTGACCGAACTCATCGCAGGTGCGGATGCACTTGCCGAGTCCTAACGGGCTGACACCAGCCTCACTGACCCATATTCAACATCCACATTAGAAGTGAGTTACATGACTGCCACTGTTAACGAATCCGGTACCGGCGCCAAAACCGGCGCCGTGGGCCGTATTGCCCGCATTACCGGTCCGGTCATCGACGCTGAATTCCCAGCGGATGCAATGCCGGAGATTTACAACGCTCTGACCGTTCAACTGACCCTGAACGATGAAACCACCACGATCACCTTCGAGACTGCCCAGCACCTCGGTGAAAACATGGTTCGCGCCATCGCGATGCAGCCAACCGACGGCCTGGTTCGCGGTCAGGAAGTTGTGGACACCGGTGAACCTATCTCGGTTCCCGTTGGTGACGTCGTCAAGGGCCACATCTTCAACGCTCTTGGTGACTCGCTAGACGTCGACATCTCTGAACTCGATGTTCAGGAACGCTGGCCGATTCACCGCCAACCACCAAACTTCGCTGATCTTGAGGCCTCCACCCAGATGATGGAGACCGGTATTAAGGTCATCGACCTGCTGACCCCCTACATCCAGGGTGGAAAGATTGGTCTGTTCGGTGGTGCCGGTGTTGGTAAGACCGTGCTCATCCAGGAAATGATTACCCGTGTTGCCCGCAACTTCGGTGGTACCTCGGTCTTCGCCGGTGTGGGTGAGCGTACACGTGAAGGAAACGACCTCTGGGTCGAAATGGACGAAGCCGACGTGCTCAAAGACACCGCACTGGTCTTCGGCCAGATGGACGAGCCACCAGGCACCCGTCTGCGTGTTGCGCTGACCGGTCTGACCATGGCCGAATACTTCCGGGACGTGCAGAAGCAGGACGTGCTGTTGTTCATTGACAACATCTTCCGCTTCTCCCAGGCCGGTATGGAAGTTTCGACCCTGCTGGGTCGTATGCCTTCTGCTGTGGGTTACCAGCCGAACCTGGCTGACGAAATGGGTATCCTGCAGGAACGCATTACCTCGACCCGTGGTCACTCGATTACCTCGATGCAGGCCGTCTACGTTCCAGCGGACGACTACACTGACCCCGCACCTGCCAACGTATTCGCCCACTTGGACGCGACCACCAACTTGACTCGTGACCTGGCTTCGCGTGGTCTCTACCCAGCGGTTGACCCACTGGCCTCGACCTCCCGTATTCTGGACCCACAGTACGTCGGCCAGGAACACTACGAGGTTGCAACCCGCGTCAAGCAGATCCTGCAGAAGAACAAGGAACTGCAAGACATTATCGCCATTCTGGGTGTCGACGAGCTGTCCGAAGAAGACCGTGTGACCGTTGGTCGTGCACGCAAGATGGAACAGTTCCTGTCTCAGAACACCTACACTGCAAAGCAGTTCACCGGTGTTGAAGGTTCAACCGTTCCAATCAAGGACACCATCGAGGGCTTCAAGGCCATCGCTGACGGCGACCTGGACCACATCGCAGAACAGGCCTTCTACAACGTGGGTGGCCTCGACGATGTTGAGCGCGAATGGGCGAGAATCCAGAAGGAAGGCTAACCCATGGCCGATAACCTTCTGGATGTTGAAATCGTTGCCGAGGACCACTTCTTGTGGTCCGGGCAAGCCCGCTCAGTCTCAGCTCGCACCATTGACGGTGAGATCGGTATTCTTCCCGGCCACACGCCGCTACTCGCGGTGCTGGGTGACGGCGAAGTCGTGATCGAAGCAGCCGATGGTGAAGCCGTGACAGCTCAAGCCAACGGTGGGTTCTTCTCGGTGGATAATGACCGAGTGACCATCGCCGCAACACAAGCGGAGCTGTCTGCGTAGATGCCGTCGTGGCTGGCCTGGACGCTAGTTGGAATCGCCGTTGTAGCGTTCGTCGTTGTCGTGATCATCGCTTGGCGAGTGTTCACGCTGCTACGAACGCCGGGTTCCTTCAAAGCGCGCCTGGTCAGCAAGCACGACACCTATCAACCCGGGAAACCCGTGGTCGTGTCCTATAACGAGTACTCCGTTGAAATCTTTTCGGTGTATTCCATTTGGCCTCGACCGCGCGTGTCCATGCCGCGGCACTGCTTAGATGTGACCCGCATTCCTCGCCGTACCCGCATCAGGTCCTGGCTGCGCTTGGACGATACGGAAACCGGTGAACATGTCACGCTGGCAGCCGCGCACGAACACGTGTCAGAGCTGACCACCTGGTATGAATCCGGTCCCGCAATCGGGATCGGCCACTGGCGTGAGGCGCCACGAAGGCGACAACGTCGCCGCTATTTCTAATTTCATAAGCACTGTCGGACGGCTGGTACGTGGATGGCCCGCC
>JAJUIX010000278.1 GCA_029267455.1 Enteractinococcus sp.
AACCCCGACGGTCTGACCCAGGCCCTCCAGGCCGTGAACCGTTCGAGCCAGCAGCGCCACGGCACGGCTGGGCGTACCATTGTCGTCTTTGGGGCCACCGGCCAACGCGACACCGCCAAACGTCCCCTGATGGGAAGTATTGCGGCACAACACGCGGATGTGGTGATCGTCACCGATGATGATCCGCACCACGAAGATCCGGCACAAATCCGCGAGGCGGTGCTCCAGGGGGCCCACGACTACGCGGCTACCGCAGCTGAGCGGATCGAAATCCTAGAAATTGCGCCCCGCGCAGACGCCCTAGCCTATGCGGTTGACTTGGCCGGACCCACGGATACAATTTTGGCGGCCGGGCGCGGCCATGAAACCCATCAGGATCTCGCCGGGGTGGCCTTCCCAATCGATGACCGGAAAGTTTTACACCAGGCCCTGCAGGATCACGGATTTGTGACCACGGCCTCTGCATCACAACACGGTGCGGACTAACGCGGTAAGGTCAAATGCGACATGATTGAACTCAATGCATACCAGATCGCCGAAGCGACCGGTGGACGACTCACCTCAACGGTAGACACGACGCTGACTGTGACTTCGGCCAATACTGACTCCCGGCTGATCACCCCGAATGCCTTGTTTATAGCGCGTCCGGGCGAAACGACCGATGGACATCGTTTTATTGGGGCGGCACGAAATGCCGGTGCCACGCTTATCCTGGCAGAACGTGAAACCACCGACGAACAAGGCAACACCGACCCGGCGATCATTGTTGACGACGCCACCGCAGCCATGGGTCATCTCGCCCGGTACATTGTTGAGAAAATTCGAGAACATTCCCCTACCACCGTCATTGGTATTACCGGTTCGGTTGGTAAAACCTCGACTAAGGATGCCCTGGCAGCGCTGCTAGCCACCCAAGGCCCGACCGTGGCGCCTCAGGGCTCCTATAACGGGGAAGTCGGGGTGCCCTTGACGATCTTTACCGCCGAGCTCGATACCCGCTATCTGGTGGTCGAAATGGGGGCTGACCGCATCGGCAATATCAGAGAACTCACGGATATCGTCCGACCGGATATCTCCGTGGTGCTGACCGTCGGCTCGGCCCATGCCGCTTCATTTGGTTCAACTGAAAATATCGCCCGAACCAAAGGTGAAATTGTTGAGGCGCTACCGGCTGGGGGCACTGCTGTGCTCAATGCTGATGACATTCACGTGGCAGGCATGGCTCACCGTGTGCCCGAAGGAGCCGCAACGCTGTGGTATTCGGCAGCCTATGCGCCGCCGAAGCGCGATCGGGTGTTGTATGCTGCCGATGCCGCAACAACCGAAAACGAAAACCCGCGATTTCGGCTCCAATATCTTGCCGATGATGCGACCTCAGCTGATCACGCCGGACGCGATGTCACAGCCAATCTGATCGGTGAACACCACACGACCAACCTTCTGGCGGCTGCTGCCGCAGCCTTTGCTGCAGGCGTGGAGCTCGACACGATCGCAGAAATCATGCCCAGCATCGGCCCGACCTCAGCCCACCGTATGGCTCGCACTGATCGGCCCGATGGCATCACCATCATCGACGACGCCTATAAC
>JAJUIX010000077.1 GCA_029267455.1 Enteractinococcus sp.
CAAGCGATTGAGCTCCATAATGGAATCAATCACGCTGAGTGCCACAACGGACAAGTTGCCATCGCGAAAGAATCCAAAATCTGAATTTCAAAACAACTCTGAGTTCAGCTTCTGAACCGAATCAACAGCTTAGCACGAAGACATTCGCACTTGTCAAATCGCTTCAGAGCGTGGGATTGTCTATAAATTTTTCAAAAAGAACTTCGGTGTCTCAACGCGTTCCGTCTCCGGTCTGCCCTGAGCACGAGAGATAACTATACACACCCCCGAACAGAACGCAAAATCGGAAAAGCCCTTATCCAGAAGGTGCTTTATTGTGCTTTGATGCCGGTCTAATGTCGACCTTGTTGTTATGTTAAATTTTGGAGCACAATCTGTGATGGAGGTCTCTTACTTTCGCCCCTCATCCTTATCCTTCAGTGAGTGTTCTTTAACCAAAAGCGCGGGTGCAAGCTGACCGGCCTGCACCCGCGACGATACGAATTTAGTTTTATTGCAATAGCGTACGATCGGATATGTCTGCGTCTTTGATGCTAGCGAACTGCGCCAAAAGATCGTCGACGGTCATAGCCGCCTTTTGCTCGCCCGCCACATCCAAGATGATCCGGCCTTCGTGCATCATGATGAGGCGATTCCCAACCTCCAGTGCCTGAGCCATATTGTGCGTGACCATCAGTGTCGTCAGTCGCTGCTCGGCGACGACCTTTTCTGTGAGGTGAGTGACCAGGCGCGCCCGCTCGGGGTCCAACGCAGCTGTATGCTCATCAAGCAACAGGATCTTGGGTTTAGAGAATGTCGCCATCAGCAATGACAACGCCTGCCGTTGTCCTCCTGACAGCAAACCGACTTTAGCGCTCAGACGTTTTTCTAATCCCAGCTCAAGTACTTCGAGCTCTTCTGCAAAGCGCTGGCGTTTGGATTTGGTGATACCAAATGCCAGTCCTCGACGCATACCGCGGCGTTCAGCAAGGGCCATGTTCTGTTCGATTGTTAGATCAGGAGAAGTCCCGGCCATGGGGTCTTGAAAGACTCGGCCAACGTATTTTGCCCGTTTATAGTCTTTCATCCGAGTGACATTTTTACCCGCGATACTCACTGTTCCGGTGTCAGGGGTGACTTTCCCAGCGATCGTATTCAGCACGGTCGATTTACCCGCGCCGTTTGAACCAATGACAGTTACAAAGTCACCGTCTGCTAGTTCAAGGTTGACATCCGCCAGCGCAACCCGCTCGTTAATCGAATTCGGAAAGAACGTTTTGTTGATGTTGCTAAGCTTTAGCATCGGTTGTCTCCTGGAACGCTTGGTTCACTGTGGATTTAGGGGCAGTTTTCGACTTGGTACGGATCCGCCATCTTGGAATCAGCAGGGCGATGACCACGATGATCGCTGAAATGAGTCGCATATCGTTTGGGTTGAAACCCACAGCCAGAGCCCCTTGAACTGCTGCGCGATAAATGATCGAGCCAATAATGACCGCTGTAGTGGCGATCAGAACTTCACGGTTGCGCGTACCGAAGATGAATCTTCCCACTACTGAGTCAGCGAATCGATCGACGAAGCGGTTCTTGAATAGCGCTTGTCCAAGGATGACGGAAGCCAATCCAACAAGGATCAGACCGATACCCATGGAAATATCCGACGAGCCCTGTTTCTGAGCAATGAACGCACCGGCGAGTCCTACGAGGCCGTTTGATACTGCAAGCCCCACGATTTTCATCGCATCAGTAGAGACGCCAAATGACCGAACCATTTCTTCGTTATCACCGGTGGCTTGTAGACCCAATCCCATGTCGGTTCCGAGGAACCAATCGAGGGCGAGTTTGACAATCAGCACGATAATAGCCAGCACCAGGATGAGGGTCCATCCGGTAATACCGTTGTTGCCAAACCATGTGTACAGCGTGTCATGGCCCAGCAGTGGTACGTTCGCGCGATTGCCCATGATTCGAAGGTTGATCGAATAGAGCGCCAACATCGTCAAAATCCCGGCAAGGAGCGGGTTAATGCCACCTTTTGCATGGAGCAAGCCGGTGACAATACCAGCAAGCGCACCCGCAATGAAGGCAGCCCCTAAAGCAAGGACCGGATCAAATTCGTAATTTACTATCAGGATGGCCGCCGTTGCCGCACCAGTGGTGAAGGACTGATCGACCGTCAGGTCGGGAAAGTTGAGAATACGAAAGGTCAGATATACGCCAAGCGCCATGATGGCGTATATGAGACCGAGTTCTAGTGTCACGGTCATAACGGAACGGGTTTCCCTTTCATAATGGATCGTCAACGGGCCCGGGCAGATGATGTTCGGCCCAGGCCCGTCCTATATACGTGCAAGAGGTCAGACCTGCTGCGCTTTATTCGGCGGTTTCTTCCGAAGTAGCATCCCCTTCGGGGCTTGTTTCAGCTTCGCCTTCCTCGGTTGCGGTGTCTGTTTCTGTTCCTTCTTCACCTACGATATTTGCCTGATCGATAAGATCCTGTGGGATCTCAACACCCATTTGTTCGGCTGCTTCGAGATTGAAGGTGTATTCCAAAGCCTCAGGATCGGCCAGACTTGGTGGGGTGTCAGCCAGTTCAGCTTCCCCTGTGATCAGTGACAGCGCCATTTCACCAGCTTGGCGACCATGTTCGTAGTAGTTCAGGCCGTAGGTGCCGATGGTTCCGCGTTCGACCGAATCGGATTCAGCGGCAAACACTGGCACTTGGTTATCGATGCCATAGGAAATCACGGTTTCTAGACCAGAAACTACCGTGTTATCCGTCGGCACATAGATTGCATCTACGTTATCGAATGACTCGACGCCCTGGGCTACTTCAGAGGTATTAGTAACTGCGACTTCTTGAATTTCTACACCCATCTCGTCGGCTGCCTCTTTTGCGGCGTCCACCTGAACGACTGAGTTCGATTCAGCAGAGGAGTACGGAATACCGATGGTTTCAACATCCCCGACGACATCTACGATGAGTTGTAGCTGTTCGTCCACGGGGTTCATATCGGAGACACCGGTGATGTTTTCGCCCGGATTATCCCAATCTGGAACGAGTCCCGCATCAACAGGGTCGGTCACCGCGGAAAATACGATGGAGGTCTCTTCCACGGTGGTAGCCGCTGCGATCGCGATCGGAGTTGCTATCGGCAGCACCGCATCGAGTTCGCCGTCTCCGGCAAAGCCACCGATGACGTTGTTCATTGTGGCCTGGTCTGCCTGAGCATTTTGTTCTTCGACCTGGATGTCATGTTCAGATTCTTCTAGTACATCTTTGATGCCCTGAGCAGTGGCATCCAGAGAGGGGTGTGAAACATACTGCGCGATGCCGACCTTATAGCTTTCGGCTTCTGCATCGCCGCCACCCTCATTGCCTCCACCACCACATGCGGTGAGCAGCAGACCCAGGGTAGCTGAGGTTGCAATGGTCTTCAGCAGGGTAGTTCTCTTCATTCTCTCTCCAACTCTTGACTGATGTGAGTGATGGTATGTGGCCCACATTACAAAACGTAAGCTTAGTCAATCTTATGTCGAAGTCGAGAAATTTCGTAGAGGGTAATTCCTGCGGCTAGTGAAGCGTTCAGAGATTCCAGTTCTGAAGAGATGGGGATGGACACGTTTTGGTCTACGGTTTCGCTCACGAGCCGTGAAAGTCCGGCACCTTCCGCGCCCACGACTACACAGAGCGGTTCGGTGGCCAACGGCAGGCCCGGCAATGCTTGTTCGCCGTCGCCGTCCAGCCCGATTGCAAATAATCCGGCCTTTTTATATTCCGTGAGGGCATTATTCAAATTGGTGACCTGACCTACCGGCACTCGAGCGGCAGCCCCGGCTGAAGTTTTCCATACCGTAGAATTGACGCCCACGGATCGACGCGATGGGATAATAACCGCATCGGCATCGAATGCAGACGCCGACCGGAGGATGGCCCCGAGGTTATGCGGGTCAGTAATGGAGTCCAACGCGACGACCAGAGGTGGATTCTTGCGGTACCCGTTATCCCAGTCGGACATCAGTTCGAGCACGAGATCGACACCGTTTTCGTATTTATACGGTGGCACTTCCAAAGCGATGCCCTGGTGTCGTGCGTTATCTGTCAGGCGTGCCAATTGGGCTTCGGTGGCCTCAAGCACTGGTATACCGCGATCTGCTGCCAAACGGACAGACTTACGGATCCGATCATCCATGGTGATGCCCGCCGAAACATACAGCGTTGTGGCCGGCACTTCAGCTTCGAGTGCTTCAACCACCGGGTTCCGGCCGGCCACTGCATCGGTCGTGTGTTCGGGTTTCTTTTTTCTTGGGGTCGGCGGGCGATAGTTTTTATGCCAGGTTCGCTCGGAAGCCTTCGGGGTTGGCCCTTTGCCTGCGAGCTTTCGACGGCCTTGGCCGCCTGAACCCTTTGTTGGGCCCTTCTTTCGGGAAGAGCCACCGCGACGAGGACTCATTTGCTCGTCCTTTCTCCTGTGGGAAAAGTACTAGGTTTGGTCAGCGACCGACCAGGTAACGCCGTCGGCACCATCTTCAACAACGATGCCCGCGGCTGTCAGTTGATCTCGAATGGCATCGGCAGTTTCCCAATCGCGCTCGGCGCGTGCTTGGGCGCGCGCCGCAATCTGGGTCTCAACGAGAGCTTCGAGCGCCCGCTGTGCTTCAGTATCGGCACTTCCGTCAGATGCTTCCGCCGAGTTGAGGCCCAGGACCTCGACCATCGTATTGACCTGGATGAGGTGTTGTTTGACGGCTTCGGTCTCCTGTGCGTCAAGGGCGGAATTACCCGCTCGCACGGTGGCATGCAGCACGGCAAGAGCTTCCGGGACGTTGAGGTCATCTTCCATCGCCGTGACGAAGGCATCCGGCACGGTACCGAGACTTACGGGCTCGTCAAACAGTTTTGCAGCACGAGTCTGGAAGGCCTCAATGCGCTCTAGTGCACTATTGGCTTCCTGCAGGGCCGAGGGGTGATAGTCCAGCTGGGAACGATAATGTGCTTGGCCCAGAAAGTATCGAACTGCTCCCGGGCGCGCCATCGAAAGCATTTCTTCGGGAGATACGGTGTTGCCAACCGACTTCGACATTTTGTCACCTTCATAGGTGACCATGCCGTTATGCAGCCAGAAGTTCGCGAAATGATCCCCGGCGGCGGTTGATTGAGCCAGTTCGTTTTCGTGGTGTGGGAAACGAAGATCCAGTCCCCCACCGTGGATATCGAAATGCGATCCCAAATATTTGGTAGCCATAGCAGAGCATTCAATATGCCACCCGGGACGACCCTCTCCCCAGGGAGAATCCCATGAAGCGCCTGCTGGGTCAGAATCTTGTTTCGACTTCCACAGGGCAAAGTCACGCGGATCTTTTTTCCCACGCGGTGGTGCGTCGTCGGCGTCTTGCATATTATCGACCGACTGACGGGTCAGCGCACCATACTCTGGCCAGGATTTCACATCGAAATATACATCGGCTGAACCATCCAGGGCCTGGTAGGCGTGTCCAGCGTCTATGAGCCGCTGAATGATCTTCTGCATTTCCGGGATATGTCCGGTGGCGCGAGGCTCATAGGTTGGGCGTCGGACCCCCACTGCAGCGTAAGCGTCAGCAAACGCATTTTCGAAACGATAGGCCAGGGCCCACCAGGGCTCTTCAGCTGGATAGTCTTCGCTCGCGACAAAGTCACGTTCAAATGACTCTGCGGAGCGCGACAAGATTTTGTCGTCGATATCTGTCACGTTGCGAACCAGGGTCACCTTATAACCGGCGTATTCAAGCCAGCGGACGAGGATATCGAATACCACTGCCGAACGAATATGGCCGACGTGCGGTCGACCCTGTACGGTTGCGCCGCAGTAGTAGATGGAGACCTCGCCGGGGTTAATCGGAGTGAAGTCCCGGATTGCACCGGTGGCGGTATCATAAAATCGTTGTCCCACGCTGCCTGATTTTAGCTTAGTGGGCTGACTTCGAGGTAATCTGTCACTACCCGTAGAGTTCCGGCCGGATTTTTGATGCCCGGTGGTGACAGTTAGCGTGAGATATGTTGTCGTAAAGTAGCCTCGTTTTCGTCAAATACGATAACCTCAAGATTGAAGCTTCTTGCATCGACGGTGCACGTGCGCCCGCTGCAAGGTATAACACCACCTCTAGCGCACCTTATTTTTACGAGGAGAACCATCGTGAAGGTCAACACAACTCGCCGGAACGTATTTGCCGGCTTGGCATTGGCTGCCATC
>JAJUIX010000053.1 GCA_029267455.1 Enteractinococcus sp.
ATGACAAGGAGTGATGCATGACCATCATCGTGGGATACACCGAAACACCGGCGTCTCGAGCAGCCCTGGACTTTGGGTTGGAACTCGCCGACAAACTGGCCATGCGAGTCGTGGTGGTCAATGCCGGACCCGGGGCGGAGCACCGTTCCGAATCTCAGCTGACCCAAGCCGAAACCGAACAGTTAGAACAGTATCTCGACAGGTTTTCGGTTCCTACCGAATTTCGGCAGTACTCGCGTGGCCGGTCGACCGTCGACGAGTTCAAAGATATTGTCGCCGAACTGAGCCCCTACCTGGTGGTGATTGGGTCGGCCAAACGATCCGGATTCGCCAAATTTATGATGGGCTCGGTCGCAGAAGAATTGCTGCGCGAATTACCGGTTCCGGTGCTGTCGGTCAAGGTCCCCGAAACAGCCGTGGCATCGAACGCAGAGGAGGAGTAAGCCGTGGAAATCGAAGTACAGCAAGGTGACATTACCAAGGTCGAAGTCGATGCGATTGTCAACGCCGCCAATAGTTCACTCCTGGGTGGCGGCGGTGTCGACGGGGCGATCCATTCGGCCGGCGGGCCCGATATCCTGGCAGAAACGAAACAACTGCGCGCCACGACGCTCCCCGATGGCCTTCCCACCGGCGATGCGGTGGCGACCACGGCCGGAAAACTGCCGGCACGCTGGGTGATTCACACGGTCGGACCGGTGTATGCCAAAACCATCGATCGCCGTGATCAGTTGGTCAGCGCGTATCGCCGCAGCATGGAGGTCGCCGACGAACTCGGTGCCACCTCGATTGCGTTTCCGACAATTTCAGCCGGGGTCTACGGTTGGCCCCACGATGACGCCGTAGCCGTCGCCGTTGACACCGTGCGTGAGATGGCTGACAAGGTGTCCTCTATCAAAAAGGTCGTGTTCGTGCCGTTCTCGGAAGACATGAAGAAACGCTACGACGAGCACCTGACCGACTAGCGGTTAGCGGCGTTCTTCGTCGTCCTCCTCGCGGCGTGAGCCCTCGTCCTGCTCGTCTTCATTTTCGACGACTTCGTCTTCGTCGACACCGTCAGCGCGTTGGGCCCGCTTGCGGTAGGCGTCTTCACCGGGTCCTGCCATATCCGCACTGCGTTCAATAGCAGAAACCGATCCGGTGTACATAGACCCATCTTCGGACGGTTTCGTCAGCGGTACCGATGAGGTATCCGGCCCGGTCGATGCTAACTCTTCGTCCTGCTTTTTCTGGCGACGGGTAATGGTAGGAATCGCCCCGATCTCAACCGGCGGTTCAGCGCTGTGTCGCTGCGATCTGTCATGGTCAACTCGTGGCACAGAATTCATATCCCAGCGGCTGCTGCGATGCGCTGGCTCTTGGGCACGCTTGCGTTTGGCAGGCTCGCGCTCAGGTTTCTGTCGCTCAGGTTTCTGTTCAGGTACTTCAGCGCTTGGTTCTGGCGGCGCCTGCTCAATACGCATGACGTTCATCGCATACGGATGTTCTTCGGAGATGAACTTGATGAAGTCCTCACGCACCAGACACTGCAGGTCCCACAGCTCTCCGGCATTACGTGCCGAAACAGCCACGCGCAAGGTTGCACGATCATTAGCAATGTCTAACACCTGGATCTTGGCGTCACGCCCATCCCACAAATCCGAGGACTCAACCAACGCGCGCAACCGAGCACGCAATGCGTCAACGGGCACCCGCCAGTCAACTTGGAAATCAATACCAGCAGAAATCTCGGTTCCCACTCGGGTGTAGTTTTCAAACGGAGTGGTCGTGAAGTACGACGACGGATAAATGATGCGTCGTCCGTCCCAAATTTTTAACACCACATACGACATGGTGATGTCTTCGATCGTGCCGTAATAGTCATCCATGACCACCACATCGCCCACACGAATCGCGTCGGTGAAGGCCAATTGCATCCCGGCAAAAACATTCGTCAACGTGGACTGCACGGCCAAAGCTGCCACGACCGATACCAAACCGGCCGATGCTAACAGCCCGGCTCCCAGCGCGCGAACCTGTGGGATGGCCAATAGGATCGCCGCGACCGCAATAACAATGATGGCCGTATGGAGGACCCGTTTAATCAGTTGCATCTGGGTCTTGATGCGGCGTCCACGTCGATCCTCGGCGGTGACTTCATCGTATCTGAGCTCAACCCGGCGCTCGATGACGTTGACGATCCGCAACGCAAACCAGGCAAATCCCGATGCGGTACCAATCAGGAGCAGAAACGCAACGAGGGTATACAGCGGCAAATCATTGCCCGACAGTTCCAACCCAATGCGAGCACCCAAAAATGCCATAGCCGTAAACGCCGGCATCAGCAAGATTTTCAGATGCGATAGCAACCGCTTGCGACTTCGCAATACAAAAGACACGATGAGGGCCACCGCAGCGGTCAGGAGCACGCCGCTCAGCATGCCGATGACGACATTCAGGGTGGCCCCAAAAACGGGTCCGAGTGATTCAATATTTTCTAATGCGGAGTGCTGGACGTCCTCGGGGACAGCTTCCTCAACATTGGGCATTGAGGGCGCCTCGGACGGCTCAGCCGGGGCCTCTTCAGGTTCGTAACGCAACATGGGCACCATCCTCTCAGCGCGATCTGAACTAATCCTGAAAACCGCTACACTAACAGGCATGCTTCACATCACCGATTTGCGCAACGCCACCTATGATCCCACGACCGTGATGCCGCGCGCGAAGCTCGAGGTCGCTGACGCCTCCGCTATCGTGCAACCCATCATTGACAAGGTGAAAACCCATGGCGCTGAAGCAGTCTTAGACTTCACCGAACAATTCGATGGAGTACGCCCAACCAGCCTGCGCGTGCCCGCGGACGCGCTGGATCAGGCCCTTGAAGAACTCAACCCCGATGTTCGCGGCGCGCTAGAAGAATCCATTGCCCGGGCACGGAAAGTGCACGCCGCCCAACTGCCACCCGACACCGAAGTGCCGCTGGCCGACGGGGCAACGGTGGAAAACCACTGGGTCCCGATCCAACGCGTCGGGCTCTATGTGCCAGGCGGGCGAGCCGTTTACCCCTCCTCGGTCATCATGAATGTCGTCCCCGCCCAAGCCGCCGGTGTACCAGCCATCGCGGTGACCTCTCCCCCGCAGGCAGATTTCAACGGTTTGCCCCACCCCACGATCCTGGCGGCCTGCAAACTCTTAGGCGTTGAAGAGGTCTATGCCACCGGCGGGGCCCAAGCCATTGCCATGTTGGCGTTGGGAGTTACCGACGAGGCGGGCACCCCGGTATGCGAACCAGTTGATCTGATCACCGGGCCGGGTAACGTGTATGTGGCCGCAGCGAAACAAGCCTTCTTCGGCAAAGTCGGGATCGACGCCGTCGCTGGTCCCTCCGAAATCCTGGTGCTGGCCGATGACACCGCAAACCCCACGTGGGTAGCCGCTGACCTCATTTCGCAGTCGGAACATGACCCACTGGCTGCCTCAGTTCTGGTAACCACCTCGATGGACTTCGCTGAAGCCGTCGTGGCAGAGATTGACAAACAAGTCCCCGGCGCCGTGCTGGAAGACCAAATCCGTGAAGCACTGAGCGGCCAGCAATCCGGAGCTATCGTCGTGAACACCATGGATGAAGCCATCGAGGTCACTAATGCTATTGCCACCGAGCACTTAGAGATCCATACCGCCGATAATGAAGCGGTATTGGAAAACATTCAACACGCCGGCGCGATTTTCCTCGGCCAGTATGCTCCGGTACCCCTGGGTGATTACTCAGCCGGTTCCAACCACGTGTTGCCAACGTCTGGTACGGCACGCTTTTCATCAGGGCTAAACACCGTGTCGTTCTTACGGTTACAACAGCACATTCGATATGACAAAACCGGCCTCGAACCATTGGCGGACGGCATCCAAACATTGGCTCAATCCGAGGGCCTGCATGCCCACGCCGATGCCATTCGTTACCGCTTTGAATAATTATGACGCCGACACTTTGCGGCTGATATGAAATCGGTTAGTCTGGTGGGCAGAATCACGAGCTCATACCGAACCGTAGCCCTGGCTGGTATGACGGCAACCCTCCCACGTTGTAGTGGGGTGCCCCAGGTGATGATTCGGCCTCACGGAAGACCCCGTGTTGGGCAAGTACAGCGTTCGAGCGCCCTCGAGCGCCAAATCACGAAGGCATAATAGTGACCTCAGCTTTGCAAACCCACGAACTGCACACCACCGCTCAACTTTCAAACGATATTTCACCGCTGTCTTTACGCAGCGCCTTTGGACAGTTCCCTTCGGGAGTGGCCGCGCTCGCCGCATATGGTGAGGATGGCGTACCTCAGGGTATGGTGGCCTCCTCATTCACCGTCGGAGTTTCCCTCGAACCACCACTCGTCTCAGTCGCGGTACAAAACACTTCTACGACATGGCCGCTGCTTCGTGAAACCCATCGCATCGGAGTATCCATCCTCGGCGAGGGGCAAGGAACCATCGCCCGTCAGATGGCCGCCAAAAATGCGGACCGTTTCGCCGACCTGCCGACTGCAACCAACCATGACGCGATCTTTGTCCAAGAAGCCGCACTGTGGCTTGAAACATCGCTCTATGGTGAATTCCCTGCAGGTGACCACGTTGTCGCGTTGCTAGAGGTTCACAATCTAGCCAATTTCACTGATACCCATGAACCGCTGGTCTTCCACAAATCGCAATTCCGAAACATTCGGGACCACTAAATACCTATGGATAATGTTCGCGTTGACGTTTGGCTTCATGCTGTTCGGCTCTACAAGACTCGAACAGCGGCCACGACTGCGGTCAAAGGCGGCAAGATCAAAGTCAACGATGAACCGGTCAAACCCTCGTATAAACTCCGGGTCGGAGACACCGTCACCTTTCGACAGCCCGGACGCGAACGAATCATTGAAGTCACCGGCCTGCTGGATAAACGCGTCGGGCACCCGGTCGCGATCAAGCAGTATATTGACCACTCACCAGAACCCGTGCCGCGTTATCTTATGGCCGTGCCAAAACGTGAACGTGGTGCTGGCCGCCCGACCAAAAAAGAACGACGTCAACTCGATCGCCTCCGAGGTTTTACCAACCGGTAAACGGCATCGCCAAGACGTTCAGGAAGTTCCCAGCTAACGTTCGGATAATTTCAAATAACGTTCTTTAGACTATAGGTACCTCTTCAAGGTGCGAGTGATGTTGTAATCCCGCCGCCCGATGATCCCCTTTCATCAGGCGGCGGGATTTTTCACGCTCCCATCCTTGCGGTAGAGTGCGCTAGGTTGCGGTGTTCAATGTCATGTATGTGGTTTTGGCACCGGATAGTTCCCTTATGCCCCGTTGATCCACTAGCGTGGGAGGTGCAAATGCCTAGCCGCCTGCGTTGAAACCAGCAAACAGAAATGAGAGCTCATCGATGTCTGACCGCCAGACCGGTACCGTCAAATGGTTCAACGTCGAAAAAGGGTACGGTTTTATCACCCCCGATGATTCTTCACCCGATGTTTTTGTACATCACACCGGGATCAATCAATCCGGTTTCCGCCGCCTCGACGAAGGGCAACAGGTTCACTACGTCATTGAGGAAAGCGAGCGCGGACCCGTCGCACAGAAAGTCACACCGGTGGCATGAAGATCGCCACTCGCGTGGGAGTGTTCCTAGCCGCAGGCCTGATAGTCTGCGGTTCGACCAGTGCCGCCCATGCGACCGTCGCACCATCACCGGAGGCCACATCGGCGAAGAAGCCCTCCACTGCTCTAGCTGACGCCTCAAAAACGCCCAGCCCAGGGCTATCGGAAACCGATATCTCCGGTGAGAACACCAATGATGCGGATGAGTCCACCGTGATGGACTGCGCAAAACACGTCACCGATTCTGAGGTCGTGATCGAGTTTGAGCCACCTGTGGACTTCGACAAGGCTACGGTGGTGGTTGCTGGTGCACCAGTGGATTCCAAGCTCAATGGCTCCACGGTGGCTGTTAAGCGTGCTGATGCCACCGACACCATGTTGGTAGATCTTTGGGTGGATAAAACCCAGCACGCCGGCAAATGTGAAGTGTCACCCCCACCGAAGCCGTCTCCCTCGGACTCAGCATCAGACGACCAGGGTTCCACGGGTACAAAGAGTCCAGCTGAACCCTCTCCAACTGAACCAAAGCATTCACCGACACCTCAACCGTCGGATACACGCTCTGCTCAACCGAGCCCCGACCCGACGCCACATTCGTCAGCGCCGTCTTCTCCCTCGTCAGAACCCGCCACGAGAACGCCGCCGACTCCATCGACACGGCCGTCGAGTCCCGAACCCACCCCGGATACACAGACGCGATCTCCCACCGAGCAAGACGAGCTTTCCCCGCTGCCTTCCGCCCCCAAAACTTCAAGCGGCGTCGCACAGCCACCCCACACTGGGCGCCCACCAACCACACCCGAGCAACGCGGCCCCCGCGATATTCGACCGTTCTCTGACAGTCCGCGCTACTTGCTGCCACAATTATTAGGTGTCAATCCCAACCAGGATTCTCCGTTGATCATGCCTCGGGAAGACGAGCAACAATCAACCGACCTAGAAACACTGCCTCCGATTTCTGAAGACGAACTCGACGCGATTAAAGCCCAGCTGGAGTCCCCGGGGCGTGCAGATCAGGCCGTCACTGGAGAAGAAGTAGAAGGCGCTGAAATCGATGAGCGTCTGGCCGAACGTCATTCGGGGTGGCTGCTCTTCGGAATCTCAGCGGTGGTGGGCATCGGCGCAGGTCTATGGTGGGCAATAGTCCGCCGGATCCGTCGCAACCACTAGTCTGCCCGGTCTGTGTCGGTGGGATTCGGCCCCGTGCGTTTGTTGACGATGCGCTCTGCCCCGGATATACCCAGAATCGCGCAAGCAAACCAGATCCCACCCGCCGGTCCCACCGGTCCGGCGACAAGGCTGGCTGCTAGCGGTAAGACCACCTGACCGATGCGGTTCCCCACGAGCCTCAAGGCCAACGCCGGGCCACGCCAGGAACGTGGCACCCCTTGCGAAATCAACGTCATGGTCATGGGCTGACCAACACCCAGCGTGAAACCACCCACGGCCATGAACACGAAGGCCGCGCCCACGCCCACGGCACCCAACCCAAGCACTGCCGGCACGATAGCAATCGCCCCCGCTGACACCAACAGTGACACCAGCAGCAAGCCATTGCGTGAATACCGTGCTGATAGCGGTTGAATAAATACTCTGGAGATCACCGACGTGGCGCCCCGCACCGCCAGTAAGGCACCGATAATCAACGGAGACACCCCCACAGATTCTCCGACGAGCGGCATGAAGGCGACCAAGATATCCAGAATCGCCAGCAAGGCCAACGCAGCAAACATGTGGGAGGCAATGCCCGGCATGCGCAAAATATTGCGAGCGGTAGGTTTCGTTCCTGCTTCCACCACCACGAGATCTTCGGTCTGTGGGGCGTTCGTCGGTGGCCGAGCAGCCCGGAGCGTATAGAGGATGGGGATCGCGACGAGGGAGGAGATGGCTCCGATCCATAGCGCGAGGTTGATGCTAAAGGACAGATCGGCCCCGCCCTCCTGGGCCTCGGCTAATGAGGTATCGCCCAAGATGAGACCTGATAGGAGCGGCCCAAGCATTTGCCCAACGGAGAACGAAGCAGTAAACCATCCAAAATTCGCATCCATTTGGTGTCCTCGAGAACGTCGGGCCACCATGCTTTGACCACCGACCGTAAACATCAAATGCCCGATCCCAAGAACCGCAGAAGCGATCATCAAATGCATCACCTGCGCTGTGAGCGCAAGATACGCGGCACCCAGGGCAAGGATGAAGATACCAAGCGCCACAAAATTTCTCGGCGATTTCAGTCGGGATTGCA
>JAJUIX010000012.1 GCA_029267455.1 Enteractinococcus sp.
AAATTGGGTAAAAAAACCGTCACCAGGGCCAGGATGATGGCCGTGGCAACCGTGGTTAAAGCTGAGATTGTTCTGCGCACTCTTCTATCATGTCATGTCACGCGGCAGCCGGAGAGCTGAAAGACAACGAGAGCCTTAATGCTGTGGCGAACAGTTATTGTGGTGGCATGACTGAATTGCGCGTGCTTGCTCCTTCTGAAACCGCCGATGAGTTATCTCGTCTTCGTAAACTGGCTGATCGTGGCGTGGCCGCCGACCAGAATGAACCGTTTGGTGATCAAACCTGGGTTGAACTGAATGCGGGGAATGCCTGGCTGATTACCGCCGGGGAAGCAGAAGTGACCGGTGCCTCGGCGATCATCATTCCCTCTGATGCTCAGCAGCCGGTTTTGGTGGAATTAGTTGTGGACCCAGATGCTCGGGGTGAAGGGCTTGGCCGCGCTTTAGTGGATGCGACGACAGATATTGTGACGCAGCAGGCCGCGGAGGGGCAGACCATCACGGCTTGGTCCCATGGCGATCATCCGGCTGCGCGCCATCTGGCAGCCCGCGCCGGATTGGAACCGGTGCGCGTGTTGTACCGGATGGCTCTTGAGATTGACCGTGAGTCCTTTGGTGATGCCAATATTCCGGCAGGCTATTCAATCCGCACCTTTGTGCCCGGTGATGATGACGCCGACTGGTTGGAACTCAATGCGACTGCTTTTGCGGACCATCCTGAACAGGGGCAGCTGACGCAAGCCGATCTGGATGCCCGTAAGGCAGAGGACTGGTTTGACCCGGCCGGCTTTTTCATTGCCGAGGACGACAAGGGCGTTCCAGTGGGATTTCACTGGACGAAGACTCCCGTGGGTTCGGCCGCCGGCGAGGTATACGCAGTCGGCGTCCACCCCGAGACCCAGGGCACCGGTTTAGGCAAAGCATTAACCGTCCACGGTATGAATTACTTAGCAGCGTCCGGGTTAGAGAAAATTGTGTTGTATGTTGATGATGAAAACCGCCCTGCGGTGAACTTGTACACTTCATTGGGCTTCGGTGTGGAAAACACTGACGTCATGTTCTCTTCGGATAGCTAAGGTCCATACATGCGCGCTGCAAAACGCATCGGCAAACTCACATCGACTCGCACCACCGCACTCACGACAGAACAAGGAACGAACGCCAAAATTCTGGCCGCCGGTACCATCCCATGGCGTATCAAAAGTGGTCAGCTCCAAGTGTTGTTAATTCACCGGCCAGACTACAACGACTGGTCTTGGCCCAAAGGACGATTGAACGCCAATGAGACGCTACCCGAAACGGCCTGGCGAGAAACCAAGGAAGAAGTCGGGTTGAATCTCTCGTTGGGGATCCCGTTGGGGGTTACCCGGTATAAAACCGCAGAAGGTAATAAGCGCAAAGAAGTCTGGTACTGGGCAGCACGGGTGGTTGATCAAAAGCCTTCTCCCGACAGTAAAGAAGTTGACCAGACCCGATGGGCAACGGTCGAGCAGGCTCAACGGTTACTGTCGAAAGAAGCCGACCAGCAGCCGTTGGACAGGCTCGCAACAGCCTACGAGGCCAAGCAATTGGCCACCATTCCGTTTATTGTGTTGCGCCAGGCCAAACCAATTCCATCTGAAGCATGGACCAAAGATGAGGTAGACAGACCCCTGGCAGACTCTGGCTATACCCAAGCCAAAGCGGTCGCGCGTCTCTTACGAGCGTGGAAACCCACGCGCATCGTAACGTCCAAATACAAGCGCTCCCTGGAAACGATTGCCCCGTATGTGAAAAAACACGGCGGAAGGGTCCGAACGAAGAAATGGCTCAATCCCAAAACCGCCTCCGAACACCCGAAACATTTCGTCCGACGGCTGCAACAAGAACTGAAGCGTTTAGAACCCAGCATGGTGTGCTCTCAGCCATCGGTCATTAAACGCATTTTGCAAGAGATCAGATCGTTAGTCCGCGATGAGGAGACGCTTGTGAAACCCAAAGTCGTGAAGTCGAAGAAGAAGTCGAATCTTTCACCCGGGTCCCTCATGGTGATACACCGCGCCAAACATCTTAGAGGCCAAATTGTATCGGTTGAACGCTACGACCCATTGGTGAAATAACCCGTGCACATACTCGGGTATGTTGCCCCTTAGACCCCCTTGGTAGGCTGTGAATATGACTACCTCGCCAGGCACCCAGCCTCGAAAGATTGTGCATGACAATCTTCGACTGGTCGATGCTCCCGCCAAGGATCGCTTCGAACTGTACCAAGATCGGCCTGATACCGATGACAGTGTTTTTATTGGGTTTATCGGCTATCGCATGGCAGACGAAGACCCTTCAGTGTATGTGCTGCAACACACCATTGTTGCCGAACAATACGGCCGGCAAGGGTATGCTCGTGCGCTGACGACCCTGGTGCTGGAACACCTGGCGAAACGGGAACAAAAGTTCACAACCCAATGTTCTTATATTGTGGACTATTTGCGCAGATACCCAGAGTATTTGCACCTCGTCACCAATCCCGGCGCCCATCATCGATCATCACGGAATAAGGAACATGACCACAACTTCCATTGATACCCCGTACGAAGAGTTGTTGGCAGATGTGTTAGAAAATGGCACGTTGACAACCGATCGCACCGGTACCGGGACCTACTCGGTGTTCGGCCGACAGATTCGCTACAACTTAGCCGAATACTTTCCACTGATCACCACCAAACGCGTGCATTTCAAATCCGCTGCCTTGGAGCTCATCTGGTTCCTCAATGGTGATTCAAATGTGAAATGGCTCCAAGACCGTGGCGTACGTATCTGGAATGAATGGGCCGACGAAGATGGCGAACTTGGTCCGGTCTATGGTGTGCAATGGCGCTCCTGGCCAGCCCCAAACGGCGAAACGATCGACCAGATCAGTCAGGTCATGGATTCCTTAGCGAATAATCCGGCGTCCCGTCGTCACCTGGTAACCGCATGGAACCCGGGGCAACTCGATGAGATGGCACTTCCGGCCTGCCACGCGATGTTCCAGTTCCACGTCCAACCGGAAAAAGATGGCCCCGGCAAACTGTCTTGCCAGCTCTATCAGCGATCAGCAGACATGTTCTTGGGCGTCCCATTCAATATTGCCGAATATTCTCTGCTGACGATGATGATGGCCCACCAGCTCGGATACAATCCCGGTGAATTCGTATGGACCGGCGGAGACGTCCACATCTATACCAACCATGTCGAACAGGTACGCGAACAACTCTCGCGCGAACCGTACCCGTACCCACAGTTGCGGTTCCGTCGCAAACCGAAAGATCTGTTCAGCTACGAATGGGAAGATTTTGAACTCGTCGAATACCAACACCACCCCACTATCAAAGCTCCAGTTGCCGTCTAACACCCGCATCGGCATGGTCTGGGCCCAAAGCCTCAACGGTGTCATTGGCCGTGACGGTGATATGCCCTGGCATGTGCCCGAAGATCTGCAGCACTTCAAAAAAGTCACGATGGACCAAGTCTTGGTCATGGGACGCAAAACCTGGTCGTCATTCCCCGATTCCGTTCGGCCCCTGCCCGGACGCACATCGATAGTGGTCTCGGAGACATTTTCGGAAGACCCATCCGACCCAAAACTGCACGAGGACAACGTTCACGTGACCGGCGATCTGCGTTCCGGGCTCGAACTTGCCGGTGAGCTTAAGACAGGTCACAAAATTTGGGTCATCGGTGGGGGCAGCCTATATGATCAGGCACTAGAAGTAACCACCGTTGTAGAACGCAGCGTATTCAACCTCAATGTTGACGGCGACACCTTTGCCCCCGAGCTCGACGACTCGTGGACTTTGAAAACTCAAGACCCAGCGAATGGCTGGCATATGTCCGAATCTTCGGTGCAATACCGGTTTGAACGATGGGAGCGCACCCTTGACTAAAACAACGAACACCGCTCCGGTGTCCCAGCGCCAAATGGTGCTGGCGTTCATCGGCCTGGTGGCCGGCCCCCTACTTGCCCTGGTGTGCGCCGGAATGGGACTCTATCTGGTCCTGACAGGCAAGACGATCGCCGGTATTATTTTTCTCCTCGTGCTGACCCAATTGTTTATTGGCGTGGGACTGTGGGCCTACAACGCTCGGAAAAAACACGCCCTAGCCCAGAAGGTAGAATAACCCTATGACTCAACAAGTTTCAGAGGCACCACTGTACGCTGATGCCGCGTCCCGCCCCTCGGTTGGGCTCATCGGATGGCGTGGCATGGTCGGCTCCGTGCTCATGCAGCGCATGGTCGAAGAAAACGACTTTGCCAAAATCAACCCGGTGTTCTTTTCCACTTCCAACGCTGGCGGACCGGTTCCAGAACTGCCAGGGGTGGACACCTCGGAGACCCTGCAGGACGCCCACGACCTCGAAACTCTGGCCAAGCTGCCCATTATTTTGACCACCCAGGGTGGCGATTACACCAATGAGGTGTATCCGAAACTTCGTGCCACCGGCTGGGATGGTATCTGGATTGATGCTGCCTCCGCGCTGCGCATGGACGATGAATCGATCATCGTCTTGGATCCGGTCAACCGCGACCAGATCGATGCCGGCTTAAAAAACGGCATCAACCAGTTTGTCGGCGGCAACTGCACCGTCTCCCTGATGCTATTGGGCCTCGGCGGGCTGATGCGCAACGGCCTGGTCGAATGGGGAACCGCCATGACCTACCAGGCGGCCTCCGGTGGCGGTGCTCGCCACATGCGTGAGCTGCTCAAAGGCTTCGGTACCCTGCACGACGTCGTGGCAGAAGACTTGAAAAACCCAAGCTCAGCCATCCTGGATATTGACCGCAAGGTCATCGAAGCACAGCGCGATGGCAGCATGGATGTCGCCCAGTTCGGTGCACCGCTTGCCGGTTCGCTGATCCCATGGATTGATTCTGATCTTGGCAACGGCATGTCCCGGGAAGACTGGAAAGGCATGGCCGAGACCAACAAGATCTTGGGTCGCAGCGGTGATGACATCATGCCGTTAGAGTCCGTGACCGTTCGTATTGGTGCGCTGCGCTCCCACTCTCAGGCGCTGACCTTGAAACTCACCAAGGATGTTCCTTTGGATGAGATCGAAGACATGCTGGCCAACGACAACGACTGGGTCAAGGTTGTACCGAACACCAAAGAGGCTTCGGTAGAACAGCTCACCCCGGTGGCCGTCACCGGCACCATGGATATCCCGGTGGGTCGTATTCGCAAACTTGCGATGGGTCCCGAATACATCTCAGCTTTCACCGTGGGTGATCAGCTGCTATGGGGTGCTGCCGAACCAGTACGCCGCATGCTGATGATCGCCACCGACAACCTCTAAAGCACAGCCGGGTATACCGCACAACAATTTCATTTGAGCCATCAGTCGTGAAACCGACTGGTGGCTCAAGTGTTTTAACGCGCACCAGGCCAGTGGGCTCGGGAGGGCACCCATCAGCTAAAGTGTGCTATATCTCACTCAACTACTGAGCCGTGCTATATGCCGACTGAGCTGCCCCTGTCCGAGGAGGATGGTTGTGAAACTTCCCAAATTCAAAATCCCAACCTACGCGTCGATGCGTATTGGCCCAAAATTTTTGCAGCGCTTTATGCGTATTTGGCCACCGTATTTCGGTGCCGGTATCAAGCCTGAATACATTGCCGAGGACGCGTCACGGTCCATCGTGACGCACAAGCCCAATGTGTTCACCCGCAATCTGGTGGGGACAGCGTTTGGCGGCACGATGCTGGCCATGACCGATCCATTTTTTATGTTTGCCGGCGTGTACGGGCTGGGGAAAGAATATCTGGTATGGGACGTCGGCGTTGAAGCACAGTTCGTGAAACCCGGTCGCGGTAAGATCACCGCCGATATGCAGGTCTCAGATGAAACATGGGAACTCATCCGCACCAAAACCGCCAATGGTGAGAAGTATCTGCACTGGTTTGACGTCGACATCACCGACGAGCAAGGCGATGTTGTGGCAAAAATTCGCCGGCAAGTGTACTTCCGGAAGAAACCACAATTCGTGACATCCTCTACGACGCAAGACACAGCGACTCAATAGCCCATCTTCGATATACGAAAGCCGCGCCCGTTCTCACAGCTTCGTGAAAACGGGCGCGGTCGGTATCCGGTGTTATCTCGGGTTAGGCGTCTGCCTTACGGCGGTGGCGCAACACGAGCGCCAATCCGACAAGCAAGATGCCAAGTCCAATCAGCACCAGCAGTGTCACTTGCGCACCAGTGCTGGCCAGTCCCCCACCAGAAGTGGTATCTGAGCTGTCTGAACCGGCTTGTTCCTCAGTTCCGTCAGCATCGGACGAGGCCGTGGGGTCCGCTGGGCCGGACTGCTCATCGGAAGGCTCGGTTGGATCCGCTGGAGACGATGACTCACCGGTTGGTTCTTCCGACTCATCATCGGAAGGTTCGTCCTCAGTGGGGGCATCCGTCGGCTCCTCTGATGGACCAGGTGTCGGTTCTTCTTCAGCCTCGACACCTGCGGTGAAGGTTTGCACAGCAGAGAAGCGAGCATCGGCGCCGGGGGCGTCGTCCTGCAGCGCCATCACCATGGCACTTAGAGCGGTCGCACCGGGAGTAGAGCTGAGCGTGTACCAACCGTAGTCAGCATCGGTGGTCAGTTCTTCCCAGGCGATGGTGTCTGATTCACCAGCTGCCAAGGTGATGGTGTCGATCGTTTCGGGCGATTCGAGCACCTGGATACCCGAGGTGGCAACGCGCTTGTCGTACATCAGCGTAATCGGCAGGATGAGTTCATCTGATGCTGCCGTGTATCCCATGTCGCGCGGATCGTACTCATACGGGGTGTATGAATCCATGCCCGGGTGGTAGGCGTTGACAGCCATCTGACCGGACCCGACGTCGATCTGATACATCCGCAAAAACAGCGCATCGCGAGCATCTTCGTGTTCATACGACTGGTAGTCGGCCACGGTCTCCACCACGGCGGTACCATCTTCACGCTCAATGACGCGCTGGCGAACTCCGTGCAGGTGGCCGGATAGCGTCATCACAACGTTCGAGTGTGGCTCAACCAAGCGTTCGAAGAACACATCCCCTTGCGAGACCCAACGGCCATTTTGTGGGTTAGCGCGCTCGTCAATTTCGGGACGGAGGTATTCATGCGTACCCAAAATGACGTTGTGTTCAGGGTGCGATTCGATGACCTCTTCTGCCCAGGCCAACTGCTCTTCGGATGAGTCATATGGCAGCGATAAGAACAGCAGCTTCACGCCGTCTTGTTCTACCACATCATAGTGGGCGGCGATGCCTTCCGGTCCGGCTTCGCCGAACCATGGTTGATCGGCGTAGCGCTCAACCGGGAAGTACTCGGCGAATAGCTCGTTGGTAGCGCCCCAGACGTTGTCGTGGTTACCCGGCAGTACCGAGTGCGGCACGTTGGCGTCTTCGAGGATTTCCTGCATTTTGGACGCCATCTCGAATTCGTGACGTGCGCGATCGTCCTCCTGGTCACCACGCAACCAGTTCTGGATGAGGTCGCCGGTGTGCATCACAAACGCGATGTCACGAGCCTCATGGTTGGCGGCAAACCATGAGTTGAGCCGGGTAAAGGACTCGGGGTGCTGTTCCAACAAGTACTGACTATCCGTGATGTGTCCAATTGAAAAGTCGTACTCGCCCGGAGTTTTCAGCCGCTGGTTGGGCTCATTAGCGTCCGAGAAGGGCTCCTGGGTGCGTGGACCGTGCTGGACCAGCATGTTCAGGGTGCCATCAGCCACCGTGTCAGCGACGTCAACGCTACCCACCAGGGTGAGTTCTTCGCCGTCTTCACCGTGTTGGGCTGCAGCCAACTCCCATGCCTCTTCCGTGTGGTTGTACACGTAGAGTTGGAGTTCGTGACGGCCCAGGGCGGAACCGGTCCAGGCGACGTCAACGGTGTCGCTGTCTGGTTCGCCCACGGCCAGCTCAAAACGCTGGTACGGGTAACCGTATTCGGAGTCCTCGGTCGCAGGCATATCTCGAATATCGTCGACTTCGGTTTCGTCCTCACCGGTGCGTGATGACAGTGGCGCATCGTCGGAGACGCCGGTGAAACCACGCGAGTTCTCCCAATCAATGTCGGCTAGTTGACCACCGCGAACCTCATTGATGGTAGCCCCATCCTGTTGTTGCAGAGTGAGGTTCTGCGTGGTGGCATCTGCGGCAGCATCTGACAATTCTGGCAGCTCAGTGCGCTCTGCACGGTCTACCTGAGCTGGATCCAGCCAGCCATCCCGCGGTTCAGTTGGGTCGTGGTATTCGGGGCTATCTGTCTCACCGGGAGTAGCCTCGGCGGGGACAAAATCAGCGATATTATTCTGCGTGTTTTGCACACGGTGGTAGCTCAGCCCGTGTTCCCATGCGGCCTCGGGGCTGACTTTGCCCAGGCGACGGTCAAGCGGGATACCGTCAGAGCAAGGTGAATCCGGAGCATTGGTCACGAGCCCGACGTCGTCATAGAAGACGCCGACCCGATCAACCGCGTTGCCCGAGTCATCCATCAGACTGACGCCAAATCCGTCACGCGGCAGAACCGCATCGGTGGAAGCATCACCATTGTGATCGGAACCCGGACCGGTCAGCGTCAACACGGAGCCTGGTGCCAACACGGTTCCTTCTGGTGCGGTCACCCCGGATGTTGGCATCCGACGACCATCGGTGGAGCAGTAGAACAGCTGATAACCGGACAGGTCATAGTCCTCGTCACCGTTGTTCATGATCTCAACGAATTGGTCTTCGTGCCCGTTGACGCCGCCTCCAGCAACTTCGTTAATCAGCAGGTCACCGGCTTCGGTTTCGGCTGGCCATTGGACTTCATTCAGGTTGTCTGGGTCGTGTTCACCCGGGGTACGAGTTGCACGGATGAAGTCTTCGGCGTTATTACCGGTATCGGCTACGCGCTGGTAGCTCTGTTCGGTCGCGAAGTCGAGATTATTTGGCAGTGGCTCACCCTGGGTGCACGCCGAGTCGACGCGAGTAAACACCCCGACCGAATCGACAATGCCGAGGTCCTCGTCCACGAGCATGACGCCGAAGCCTGCATTCGCGTTGAAGCTGGTGTGGTATTCAGCATCTGGGTTTTCGATGGTCGAGGCGTCTCCGGAGCGGGCTGCAACGAAGACTTCACCGGGTTCGAGCGCCCGGTCTGGCATATCGAACTGGTGGGTGTCGTTGTAGACACGGCCGGTGCCGACACAGCGATACATTTGCCAGCCGGAGACGTCGACCGGTTCGTCGCCGAGGTTGGTGATTTCAACGAAGTTGTCACCGGCACCACCGGGGCCACCGTTGGTCAGTTCGGTGAAACGTACAGTCGAATCCACGTGGTGGTCGACGGTTTCAGTGGCGTTAACACGACCGGGGGTGCGGGGTGCGGCGATGAAGTCGTTTTGAGCATCGCCGGTGATGTCCACGCGCTGCCAGGTTTCACCATGGATACCGGACAGCGAACCAGGTAGCGGGCTGCCGTTAGCACAGTAGCTTTCCACATCGTGGCGGGCAGAGCCGACGCGGTCGACCACCTTGTTGTTTTCATCAAAGATGATCAGACCGTATTGGGCGGCAAAAGAAATATCGAAGAAATAGTCCGAGGCGGCCACAATGTCTGGACCGGCGAGCCCTGAACGACCAGCAGTAATGCGTTGGCCTGGTTCCAGCACCACGCCCTCAAGCTGGTCACTTGACAGTTGCGGAACAGAAGCGCGGACGCCGGTGCCCACACAACGGTACACTGACCAACCGGTCATGTCTTGCGGCTCATCACCGTAGTTGACGATTTCAAAAAAGATATCACCGTTGCCCTCAGGGCCGGTGTTGGTCATTTCGGAGACCAGCACATTGGCACCGCCGGTGGTTGAGAGGAATTCTTCCTGTTCCTCTTCTTCTACGGGTTCGCCGGCTTCCAACTCACCAGGAGTTGCAGGGGCTGCCACGAAATCGTCGACGTTGTTCCCGGTCGAGTCGGTGCGCTGATATGAATGATCGGCGTCCGTATCGAGGCTGAAGTATGGCAGTGGCTCACCGTCTGCACAGGCCGAATCTTGCCCGTCAGCAAGACCGACCCGGTCCACTATCGCATCGTCGTCGTTAAAGAGGATGACACCGGCTGCGCCATCGACGAACCCGTTGGAGCCTTCCTCCATCTCGACGACCAGAGCTTCACCAGGTTCAATGGTGTCGGCCGGCATACTGGAAGCATAGGTGTAGCCATTGAAGTGGCGGCCGAACTGGTTACAGGTACCAATCGACCAGCCGCTGATATCGACGGTTTCATCACCGTAGTTGCCGATCTCGACCAGCGGGTTACCGGACGAATCCGAATGCGCGACCTCAGATACCAGCACATCGCCGCGAAGGGGTTCAGGTGACGCCTCACTCGCGTTTTCGGCCCCGGGAGTGCGCTGTGCCAGGATGAAGTCCTCAACGTTATTGTCGGTGTCGGTTACACGCTGCCAGGACTCTCCCAAAGCAGAGTTCGTCAGGTTCGGCAGGGCGGTGCCTTCAGCACACGCATCTCCGGCAACCGAAGGATCTTTGACCGCCACACTGTCGACAGTCTCACCTTCATCATCGACGACGAGAGCTCCGTAGGAGTTATTCGCAAACGAGGTGCCATAACGGGCATACACCTCGTCGTCGGTGAAGCTCGACTGGGCATGCTCCCGCGCCAACAGGATGATCTCACCGGCTTCGAGTTCACCTTCTAATGTCACCTGTGGCCCGGAAGCGCGGTTACCGGCTCCGGTACAGCGGTACACTTCCCAGCCGTCCACGTCAACGGTTTCATCAGAGGTGTTCGTGATTTCAATAAAGTTGTCATGATAGCCTCCGGGGCCACCATTAGTCAGCTCACTGACTACTACTCCGCTGTCGGCAGCAGTAGTCTGCTGCAGAGTCGCACCATCTATAGCTTCTTCGGAGCTAACACCTTCGTCAGACTCGAGCTGCGTTTCATTGACTTCTGGTACCGAAGGGGTTTCAGACGGCTCTTCAGGAAGTTGTTCAGTGGGTTGTGAAGTTTGTTCAACGGTTGGTTCCTCCGTTGGAGGAATTGTTTCCGCAACGGCGGGCGTCATGGCCCCTGCCGCTAACGGGATGCTTAATGACAGACCGAGGGCGACGCTCAGAGTCTGTCTAGCACGTTGTCGCGTGGCAGACATGCAATTTCTCTCCATTTAATTGGCAGGTGATGAGGTGCCTAAACCTACGGCTTGAGACACATACTCGAGACGGTAAGGAGAGACTCCAAACTTCTCTCATCACCTGAGTGAATTTTGGATGAACTAGGCAGCGAAAGTGGCCAAACTCATATCTCCTTGTCAGGCTCGATATCAACACAGCTTCGCGCCCTCCATAGGGAGGGACCTAACCTGGTGAGAAAGCTTTCAAGTATTTTGCCGAAACCCCTTGCAGGTTGCTGAATGAACAACTAAATTGTTAGGACAGCAACTTGATGTGCTACGTGTCACAACATGGCATGCGTTAGAGCACATCGTAACCTCCCGGAAAATCAACCCTTCGGACAGTGACCATGGCACGTCGAAGCTCGGATTTTCCCTAACCTGAACGTTCAGGTACGCTTGGAAATCTTTGTGTACCCGGCACCTAGAAATGGAGCCTTCCATGACGACCGAAGACACTACTCCGCACGAAACACCAACACCGACTTCCGAGGTCTCCCCCAAAACCCTCCGGCAGGTCACATTCGCCGGTTTTGCCGGAACTGTCGTTGAGTGGTTTGACTTTGCGGTCTATGGCTTTATGGCAGCCATCATTGCCACAGTTTTCTTCCCGGACTCCACCGGGGCCGTCGCTCTTTTACAGACCTTTGCTATCTTCGCCGTGGCATTTGCCCTCCGGCCACTAGGCGGTGCCATCTTTGGCATGCTCGGCGACCGTCTTGGGCGCAAGAATATCCTCATCACCACGGTGCTGTTAATGTCCGGCTCGACCGCAGCAATTGGACTATTACCCAGCTACGAACAGATCGGTATTTGGGCCGCGATCCTACTGACGCTGGCCCGCTGCCTACAGGGACTATCGGCCGGAGGTGAATATGCGGGCGCCGTGACCTACGTCATCGAACACTCTCCAGCACAGCAACGCGCTCGCTGGGGCTCGGCGATGCCAACGGCAACATTTACCGCGTTTGCGGCTGCAGCATTGCTGTCATTCCTGCTCACTTCAGGCCTTGGCGATGCGGCAATGTACGAATGGGGCTGGCGCATTCCATTTCTCGTCGCCGCACCGCTTGGTCTGATCGCCTTCTGGGTTCGCCGCAAGCTGGGTGAATCCCCAATGTTCACAGAAGCAGAGCACGATGAGACCACCGAGCACGCGCCGCTGCGCTCCACGCTGCGTACGCAGGCTCGTCCTATCCT
>JAJUIX010000036.1 GCA_029267455.1 Enteractinococcus sp.
GCAGCTTAGCCGCCCTCGTCATGATCTTGTATCCGTGCAGCTCTTTCCTGTCATCTGGCTTCATCAGGACGCTGCGGCAAGCAGCAATCCGACGCCGCACGTAGCCAGTCCCGCTACCAGAAAAGCCGCGCCTATACCTAAGAGGATGATCCAGCGACTCGGTTTCGTCCGGCCGGCTCCCATTGCCGAGAAGAAAAACCCTGCTGGCATGAGGATGGCTGCCATCAGGACGCCGGTACGGCTCAACCACAGCCAAATACGCGCCTATCGCAGGAACGCGTTAAAGAATCCGCATTTCTACGACGTCATGTTCCACGACACCTCCACCCCACGGACTCCGGAGCATGGCTCGGAGACCTTCAATATGCTGGCTGATGCCGTACAGCGGGCAACCGAATCTCAGCGAGACGAGGCGCGCATTCGAGCATATCGACTGTGGGCTTATATCCATGGGCTCGTGAGCCTCGAGTTAAGCGGCCTCAGGGTACCGCATGCCGACGCCGACCAAGCAGAACGCTCCTTTGTTGCAGCCTTACGCGCGGCGACATCATTATTCAATACCTGAGCTTTTGCATACCCTCAACCCCTGCCCGAAGGAGATCACACTGCTCCGGACTTCTTAAGCTGACGGAAGTCAGCTCACACACCAAGAAGCCGACCTAGCTTCCAAATAAATCTACGAACCCTACAACAAACCGCATGGCTCTCGCTATTATGTAATGTAAGTCACATCTCGGAGCTAGGAGTACGCATGTCTACAGATATCTCTGAACGTCTTGCAAGCCTCGCTACAAAGATTGAACAACAACGCTCAACCATCGAGACTGAAGAAGCGACCAAAAACGCTTTTGTCATGCCCTTTATATCACTCGTTTTAGGTTATGACGTATTCAATCCCCATGAAGTGATCCCCGAATATACCGCAGACGTGGGCATCAAAAAAGGTGAAAAAATCGATTACGCGATCGTCAAGGATGACGACGTACAGATTTTGATCGAGTGCAAACATATTGGCGCCCCGCTAGATATTTCACACGCCTCTCAGCTCTTCCGTTATTTTGCCGTCACACATGCCCGCATCGCAGTCCTAACGAATGGTGATGAATACCAGTTCTTTACAGACCTTGATGCTCCAAACAAGATGGATGAAAAGCCATTCCTGGTCATCACCATTTCAGACTTAGATACTGTACTGCTCCCAGAACTGCGGAAGCTCACGAAAGAAGCCTTCGACTTAGACTCGATCGTCAGTGCGGCAGAAGAGCTGAAATACGTGGGGCAACTAAAACGCGTCCTTGCAGCCCAGTTTGCAAGTCCCGACGCAGACTGGATTCGCTCGCTTACCAGCCGCGTCTACGAGGGTCCAATTACACAAAAAGTTCGAGACCAATTTTCCGGGCTCGTCGAGAAAGCAGCACGACAGTTTTTGAATGACCGCGTCAACGACCGCCTTAAAGCAGCGCTCGGCGGTCAAGCCACCACAAGTGACAACACCTCGGTGTCTTCCTCCGAAGCGAGCGAACACGTTGCCGAAGCCTCCGTTGCAAATCCTGGAGACCCCTCAGGAGACAAAGGAATCGAAACCACACTTGAAGAACTGGAAGGCTTCCACATCGTAAGGGCCATTGCGTGTAGTGAAGTGCCACCCAACCGGATCGCTCAACGGGATACCAAAAGCTATTTTGGCGTATTGCTCGACGACAATAACCGCCGTCCTCTAGTCCGACTACACTTCAACACATCGCAAAAGTATGTCGGGCTCTTCGACGAAGACAAAAACGAAACTCGTCATCCCATCGACACATTGGATGAGATCTATAAGTTTGCCGACCACATTCGTTCGACCGTGCACTACTACGATGAGAGTCTCACGCGCTGAGCGCATACTGGTCTTGCACCGTTTTTTCCTCCCGACAGGAATTGGTTGATGCGACTCAGCACGAGGTCAAGCCTTGAGATTATTTGATCTAAGCCACCCCATCGAAACGGGGATGCCGGTTTATCCTGGCGACCCTCACGTATCGATTGACGCAGTCTCAACTGTTTCGACGGATGGGGCCAACGTCTCTTCGCTACGGCTCGGCTCACACACCGGGACCCATCTTGATGCGCCATCTCATGTGGTTGACGGTGGAAGGACTGTTGAGCAGTTACATCTCGAACTCCTACATGGTCCCGCACACATCCTTCAAGCAGACCCGCAACAACGCACTAGGTTAAATCCCCGAGCTCTGCAACTTGCCGACTTTGAGCCGCTTCCTGCCCAGTTACCGTATATCGTGTGCATCGCCACGGGATGGGACCAGCACTTCCATACTCCCCTGCGCGAGCAGCATCCATACCTGAGCATCGAACTGGCGCAAGCGCTTTGGAAACGAGGCGCACGGGTTCTAGGTATCGATACCCTCAGCCCGGATCCCACTGCAGTACAGCCCCAAACCTTTCCGGTGCATGAATTCTGGCTGGGGCAGGATGGCATCATTGTTGAAAACCTCCGAGGTCTAATGCAATTGCCGGTACAGGTAAATATGAGTCTGCTGCCACTCAATATCCGCGGTGGTGATGGGTCACCCGTGCGCGCGGTCGCCTGGGACGTTCTTCCTGACACCCCAATGCGTGAACTAAAGTGACAACTATGGCGAATATTGCAAAAGAATTGGCAGATACTCTTTCGGATGGCGGCGTCAAGGTTGCGTACGGTGACCCCATTGAAGTAGATGGTGCCACGATCGTTCCGGTGGCTTTCGCAAGCTATGGGTTCGGCGCCGGTGAGGGCGTCAACGACGATGAGCACAACGAAGGGTCAGGTGGCGGCGGAGGCGGCATGTCCGTACCAGTCGGCGCCTACATTACCCGCAATGGCAAAACTCGATTTGAACCGAATCCGGTGGCGCTCCTTGCAGTCGGGGTTCCGTTCACCTTCTTTGCCGGACGCGCGATTGCCCGCATCGTCAAGGCCTTGAAGGGTTAGCACGGACTCCTTCCGACGGCGAAGCTACTGTAGCCACTGAGCGACGCGATGTTTACTCTGGAATTACTACGCAAGTGAAGTTCTACCAGGGATGTGGGCGTGGAGGAATTTTTCCAGGAATCCGTTGGGTGGTTAACGCCCCTATTTGTCGTATCGGCCATGCTGAATGTCGGTTTGACCCAAAAACCGGCCAATATTTTGAGGCACTTGCGTAATTGGCAGTATCTAGCCCGCATGGCGCTGGTCAATTTCGTGGTTGTTCCGGCGTTGATGATCTTTTGTGTTGAGGTATTCGGGGTCGAAGCCCCCTACGCACTCGGACTGATCATTTTCTCGACCGCGGCTGGCGCTCCGTTACTCGTCAAGCTCACGGAACGCAGTCAGAACGAAATCGCAGCGGGGGGACCGTGCAGATGGTACTGATGGTCGGCACGGTGTTTATCATGCCCCTCATACTGCCACTACTCGTTGAAGGCGTTCACGTCGACTCGTGGGCCATCGCTTCCGGTCTACTCCTACAAATGGTGCTGCCCATGGCCATTGGCATGATGCTGCTCACCATTGCCGAATCGATGACGGCCGTCGTCCAGCCATGGGTCGCGCGAATTTCGAATATCGCGTTATACGCCATGCTGGTGGCGACCATCCTGGGGAACCTCAGCGCCTTGGCTGATGCGCAGATGTGGATGGCAATCTTGACCGGGATCACCGCGCTGTTGGTGGCCTTCTTTGTCGGCCATAATACGGGCATTGGAAAAGAAACCGACTCGCAGATCGGTGCACTCGGCACAGCTCAACGCAACACCGCTGCCGCCGTCATCGTGGCCCAAAGCAACTTCGCGGATCCCCTGGTGCTGTTGACCACGGTGTTATTGAACACCATCATGATGTTCATCCTGTTGTTCCTCGCGACCCTGATGGCCAAGGACATCAAATTGGCGCTGCTGGAACCGCTTGAGGCCGATCCGCCACAGCGACAGCCCTCTAAGAGCACGGGGTAAAGGCGTGAGCTATTCAAAAATTACGACGATAATGAACATCTGTCCCCAGTGCAGATCGGCGCCGCGGGGTGAGATGCACCGCCTCAGGCGGCGTAAACACCGTGTGCTTTCAACAAAAAGACCTCCGACCTGAGAAGTTCTATCCAGGTCAGAGGCCATTTTCTCTGGTGCGCGAGGGGGGACTTGAACCCCCACGTCCGTGAAGACACTGGCACCTGAAGCCAGCGCGTCTACCAATTCCGCCACTCGCGCGGGTGACTTATACTACCAGCAATCGCTAGAAGCACGATCTATAGTATAAACACAAGAACTGCTTGAACGCTAATCGGTGCAAACCAACGGCTGAAATACTCGGGCTGACCTCATGCTTCATGTATTGCGATGCCCGATGTGCGAAAATGTAACTGCATGTGACAAATTCCCGAGCCAGAAGTACTGTGGGATTTTTACTGCTGGGCCGTTTGGACGCGCTGAAAGGAGTGCCGCATTGGGCATCTTGGATGGTTTGGAGAACGCTCTCGAACGCACCGTGCGCAAAATCTTTTCGGCGGGCGGCTCCAAACGGATCAAACCGGTTGAAGTAACCAACGCGATGCGCACCGAGATGGATCATCAAGCCGTCACCATTTCCCAACAACGCACGCTGGTCCCCAACGTCTACACGATCGCGTTTTCGGAACAGGACTTTCCACAGGTGCAACAGTGGGGACGCGCCCTGGCAGAAGAGCTATGCGATGAGGCAATCCGGCACGCCTCGGTGCAGGGGTATTCACTGTCCGGTCCGGTGCGTGTGACATTCGTCGCAGATGAAACATTAGAGCGCGGCGAGATGGAAATCACCTCCAGCACCGAAACCGCCGAAAATGCTGAGCCCGGCCAGCCTATTACCTACACCCCGGAAGCCGAGGTCAGCGCGCCTGCTGTTATCCCGCCCGCTGGGATGAGCGATCAGAGCCCCGAAGTCGATCGCACCGATTGGCGCCCCGTCGTGGAGATCGAAGGCACCCGGTATGCCATCAACTCATCGTCAGCGGTGATCGGACGTTCAGCCGACGTCGATATTACGGTCGCCGACCCGGGCATGTCACGACGACATTTACAAATCAACGTAGCGGGAGACCGCGTCACGGCGGTGGATCTGGGTTCTACGAATGGTTTCTACATCAACGGGCAGAAAGCCGGAAACTCGGTAGATTTACACCACGGTGATATTATTACCGCCGGCCGGACAACTATCATTTTCCGTCTGGCCCCCGATACGACAACCCAGGCACGGAGGTAGCCCGTGAGCGAATTAGCGATCACTGCGCTGCGTTTTGGGCTGCTAGCCCTACTGTGGATTTTCGTTTTCACAGTGATCAGTTCCCAGGGCCGTTCCCTCCAAATTGCCCGTCCAGCACGACTCACCCGACGCAAGAAGAAAACCGACCAGGACGTTTCCTCAGATACGCCACCGCCGCCAACCCGAGCCCTGCCCACCAAGCTGGTCATCACCGAAGGACCACTGGCCGGGCGCACTATTCCGCTCAACGGGCAACCACTGTTAATCGGCCGGGCGCAGGATGCCGGACTTGTGCTCGAAGATGATTACGCTTCGGGCCGTCACGCTCGCCTCTTCCCACAGGGCAGCCGGTGGTTCCTCGAAGACTTAGGATCCACGAACGGCACGTTCGTGCAGGGCAATCAACTCACCCGCACCACGCCGCTTGAACCGAATGTCCCAGTTCGCATTGGGAAAACTGTGATGGAGCTCCAGGCATAACCATGGCTTTGCAGCTGAACTTCGCCGCGCGCTCTGACGTGGGACGAGTGCGTTCAAAAAACGACGACTCCGCCTACGTCGGTCGCTACCTGGCCGTGGTTGCCGACGGCATGGGTGGCCACGTCGGCGGCGACGTGGCTTCAGCCTCGGTCGTGCTCGACCTTGCCCCGCTAGACCGCAACGATCACGCGGATCCAGCCACCCTGCTCGCCGATGAAATTCAGTCGGCCAACCTCATTCTCAACGACCTGGTGCACGACAACCCCAAGCTCGCCGGTATGGGGACGACCTGTACCGCTGTGCTGGTCGACAACAACATGCTGCACATGGCCCACATCGGCGACTCCCGGGCCTACCGCATCAAAAACGGTGTCTTCGAACAGCTCTCCTCCGATCACACCTTCGTCCAGCGCCTGATCGATGAAGGCCGGATCAAACCTGAAGACGCTGAATCCCACCCGCACAAGAACGTGCTGATGCGTGTGCTCGGCGACGTCGATGCCTCACCAGAACTGGATGTCACCTCATTTGAGTCCGAACCCGGCGAGCGCTGGCTGCTGTGTTCCGACGGCCTCAACGCCGTCGTCGATGACGCCACGATCGAATCGCTGCTGCGCGCTGACAAACCACTTGACGACATCTGTCGGGACCTCGTCGAAGAAACCCTCAACCGCGGTGCCCCCGATAACGTGACCATCGTCGTCTTTGAAACCGCCGAAGCTCGGGTCACCGTCGAAGAACCACCGCGCGATGACGAACTCACCGAATCCGCGCTCGAAGTGTCCAAAGCCGGTGATGGCGAACCCGTCTCCGCCGCCCTACTGCGCGCGGATCTTGGTTCCCGCCCGCACTTGCTCGTGGGTGCCGCAGAACTTGCCACCGACACCGACCAAATTCCGATAGTGACTCGGTCGTCGTCGCAAAAACGCGCAGCCGCCCTTTTGCACGGTGCCTCAGATGCCGCTGAGCCCGCAACGGCGCAGTCGTCGTCTCAGACTGAACTTGACGAAGACGCCGTCCCCACCGGACGCCGCTCCTGGCCGCTGTTGACGATGGTGGGCGTGTTCCTCATCCTGTTCGCAACCTCGCTGGCGGTCGGTTTCCTGTGGATCCGCGGCCAGTACTTCGTCGGTACCACCGATGATCGGGTGGCCATCTATCAGGGTGTGCCGCAATCACTCGGCCCGCTTGAGCTGTCTTCCGTCGAAGAAACCACTGAAATTCCGCTGTCCCGCTTGCCAGGGTATAGCCGACAACGCGTCGAGGCCGGTCTGCCCGCCCAAGATCTCAATCATGCCCGTGAAATCCTGATGGATCTGGAAGCAGCGCTCATCCCCGAGGCCCCGCCGGTCTCCCCAACTGATCAGCCCGACGATACCAACATCCCGCTGGCATCCAACGGCGTCACCGTATCCGCCTCAATTGCCGGTGCCACCGCCGGCGCCACAGGAGGCAACCCCTGATGACCAAAACCATCGACGCCGTCGACGCCGAACAGCCCGTCAAAAAACCGCTACGCATCACCGAACTTCTCCTATCCGTGCTGGCCGTGGCGATCGGCTCGGGCGCCTATATGCTTTCCGGCCTCGGCATGGATCAGCCGCTGGAGGCCCACTACTGGATCCAGCTGGGCGTCATGTTCGCCCTGGCCATCGCCTTCCACATTGTCATTCGCCTCCGTGCGCCGTTCGCCGACCAATACGTCGTACCCCTAGCGCTCGCCCTGAACGGACTGGGTTTGGCGATGATTCACCGGCTCGACCTCGTGCCCCCGGGCACCCAGGCCGCGAATAACCAGTTACTGTGGACGGTGCTGTCGGTCATTATTTCGATGGCACTGGTATGGTTCATCATCGACTACCGGCACATGCGCCGCTTCACCTACGTGTGGCTGTTGGCCTCGGCCGTCCTGCTGTTGTTGCCGTTCCTACCGTTTATTGGGATGGAGATCTATGGTGCCCGCATTTGGGTCAACTTAGGGATCGGCTCCTTCCAACCCGGTGAAGTGGCCAAACTTACCCTGGCCATTTTCTTCGCCTCGTACCTGAGCGCCAACCGAGACCTCATCCTGCTGGCCGGCCGCAAAATCGGACCGTTGGCCTTCCCGCGCGTGCAAGACCTCGGCCCGCTGGTCGTCGCTTGGCTCGTCGCGATGGGCGTGCTCATTTTCCAGCGTGATCTGGGTTCCGCCGTGTTGTTCTTCGGCCTGTTCATGGCCATGATTTATTTAGCGACGTCGCGCCTGTCCTGGATCATCCTGGGCCTGGTCGCCGTGGGGGCCGGCGGCATCATCGCCATTAACTTATTCCCCCACGTCGAAGCCCGCATCGACGGGTGGCTCAACGCGTTCGACATGGACATGATTTACGCCGAGCACGGCTCCCACCAGGTCGTCCAGGGTCTCTTCGGCCTGGCCTCGGGTGGGTTATTCGGCTCTGGGCTTGGCGAAGGCCGCCCCGATCTCGTGTTCGCAGCGAACTCAGATATGATTATCGCCTCGTTGGGTGAAGAACTCGGGCTCGTCGGGTTGACGGCGATCCTGCTGATCTTCTTCCTCCTCATCACCCGCATCATGCGTATCGGCCTGTCAGCACGCGACGCATTTGGCAAACTGCTCGCCGCCGGGCTCGGCTGTGCGATGGCGATCCAAATTTTCGTCGTCGTCGGTGGTGTGTTGCGCGTCATCCCATTGACCGGTTTGACCACCCCGTTCATGGCCGCCGGTGGATCGTCACTGTTAGCGAACTGGATGATTATCGGGCTAGTGTTGTTAATTTCCCACACCGCCAATCGCCCAATGCAAGCCGGCCCCATGGTGAATGCATCGGGTATTGGGGCGGGCACATCGGTACCGGGACAACCAGTAGAGGCGGGTGAGCGCAAGTGAACGAATCGATCCGATACGCGTGGTACGCCATCGTCGCCATCTTCTTGGTCCTCATCGGCGCCGCCAGCTACGTCCAAGTCATCGGGGCCGACGATCTGCGCGCCCACGAAGCCAACTCCCGCGAACTGTATAAACAATTCGGCGGCCCCCGCGGCCCGATCCTGGTCGACGGCGAGCCCATCGCCGAATCGGTCCCGAGCGACTCATCGAGCTTTGACTACCAGCGCGTCTATCACGACCCCGAACTCTATTCCGGCCTGACCGGGTTCTACTCCCTGGCCTA
>JAJUIX010000253.1 GCA_029267455.1 Enteractinococcus sp.
CGATTTCAAGTTGCTGGTCACGCACGAGCAGTGTCATCGTCGGGTAGACACCTTCGATAACCCGAAGGAGCATGTCTTTAGGGCCAAACGTTTGCACCATATCGGTTTGCGAGTTGAAGGTGATGGTTTGGCTCATGCGGTGGGTTTCGGTTCGTTCTGTCAGGTCGACTCCATAACTACGAGGGGCTATGCCACTAGTCTAAGCCGTTGCCGTCACGGTGGTCTATGACTGTTTATCCAACAGCTTGATGCTCGGCTTCACTGGATGCGAACGGCTCACCATCGGTTAAATAATTGGTTCAGCAAAGCAATGGCAACGGGACCCGCAGTGGAACTGCGCATCACGTTCGTCCCAATTTTTACGGTGCTACCACCGGCTGCTTCCACAGCGGCCAGTTCATCTGGGCTCACGCCACCTTCTGGTCCCACGACCACATAAATACGTCGCGCCGATTCAGACATGCCAGCCACTGCCTGTTGCAAGGTGTCACGGCCGTCTTCGTGAAGTGCTATCACGTATGCGCCAGTTTGTGGGGCGTGCAGGTTCGCAATGGCGTCGGCTTGGACCAATTCACCAAGTTCCGGAATGAATGCGCGTCGCGATTGCTGCGCGGCGGCGTGCAATTTAGCTTCCCATTTCGAACGCATTTTGGCGGCACGGTCGGGTCGGATCCGAACAATCGAGCGCTGGGCTTGCCAGGGAGTGACCGCATCCACGCCAAGTTCTGTAGCCATTTCAGCTGCCAGGAGGTCCCGGTCCCCTTTGGCCAGCGCCTGGATCAGATTGAATCGCACCGCTGGCGGTGAGTGCACGGTAACCGTTTCGAGGTGAATTCCAGTTCGCTGCGGATCAACGACGTCGATGAATCCTTGTGCCATCGTTCCGGCGCCATCCGAGACGAATACGGGGTCTGCTCGGGTGAGCCGTTGGGAACGCACAGCATGTGCTGAACCGGCCGGATCAAGGTAGACGAGTTGGCCGGAGCTGGCCCCGGTCACGTCAGTACTATAAAACAGCGGATGCGTCACGACTCATCGTGGGAAAACATGTTGTCAAAACCAGATTTTAGTCGGGAGAAAAAGCCGCGAGTTTCAATCTCCCCGTTGGCCACATCTTCGGCGCGCAGCTCGGCCAATTGGGTCAACAGTTCGCGTTGTTCATCGGTGAGTTTGGTCGGGGTCTCTACGTTGAGGGTGATCTTCATATCGCCACGGCCGTTACCCTGCAATCGTGCAGCCCCGAGGTTCTTCAGGGTCACCACATGGCCGGATTGCGTACCGGGTTCGATCGTGACGACCTGTTCGCCGTCAAAAGTGTCGACTTTGACTTCTGTGCCGAGTGCTGCCGCGGTCATCGGTACCGTCATCGTGGCGTGGAGGTCATCACCCTGTCGAGTGAAAACATCGTGTTCACGAACCCGAATTTCTAAATAGAGATCACCGTTGGGTCCACCAGCTACACCGGCTTCACCTCGACCAGCCAGCTGGATACGGGTGCCATCACGTACACCGGCCGGAATCTTGACGGTAAAGGAGACACGTTCGCGCACGCGCCCCTGACCGGAACACTGACCACAGGGATCCGTAATGACATCGCCGAAACCACGACAGGTTGGGCAGGTTTCAGTTGTCATCATGCGACCAAGGATGGAATCAACCGGGCGGGAGATCTGTCCTGCTCCGCGGCAGGTGCTACAGGTTTCCGTTCCGGTTCCGGGCTCCATGGCAGAGCCATCACAGCGATCACACCGGACAGCGGTGTCGACCTCGATGGTCTTTTCAGTGCCGAAGACTGCATCTTCTAGATCAATGTGGGTGGCAATGAGCGCGTCTTGACCACGACGTGCGCGAGAGGCTGGTCCTCGGCTGGCTCCGCCACCAAAGAACGTTTCGAAGATATCGGAGAAGCCACCGAAACCTGCGCTGAAGCCCGCACTTCGACCATTTTCGTCGCCGGTGGTGTCATAGTTGCGACGTTTTTCACTGTCTGATAACACTTCGTAGGCGTGCGTGACCGCTTTAAACTGTTCGGAAGCTTCTTCCGACGGGTTGTGATCCGGGTGGAGTTCACGGGCCTTTTTACGGTAGGCCTTTTTAATCTCTTGTTCTGTGGCGTTTCGGTCAACACCCAGGATCTGGTAATAATCTTGTGCCACTTGTTGGTCGTGTTCCTTTCAGTTCAAGCGTCC
>JAJUIX010000042.1 GCA_029267455.1 Enteractinococcus sp.
GTCGAAATCATCGAAATGCATCACCCCAATAAGGTCGATGCCCCTTCCGGAACTGCAGTGCGTACCGCCGAGATGATTGCTCAATCCCGTAAGCAGGCCGGTGTCGGCCCGTCACCGGATGCGACGACCCACGATCCCGACCATGCCCGCGGCGCGCAAGTCGATGGTGTCAACGTACACGCCGTGCGATTAGCAGGATTAGAAGCGCACCAAGAAGTCCTCATGGGCACCCCTGGACAGCAGCTTGTACTGCGCCACGACGCCTTTGACCGCTCCTCTTATATGCCAGGCGTACTCTTGGGCTTACGGACTGTGGCTGCCCGCCCCGGACTGTCCTATGGGCTCGATGCTTACCTCGATTTGGACTAAACCACATGAAAACCAAAATCGCCGTCGGCTTTCTGACGGCCCTCACGTTACTCTTCGCTGGACTTGCAATATGGTCCGCAGTTGCTTTTCTCATAACCGATCACTGGATCGCCAAAGTGATCGGGGTATGTGTGATAGCTATTGTTATCTTTGGCGTGTGGTCGCTAGTGCGTGAAATCCGCTTCGGCTCCAACACGGAGAAACTTGCACGCATCCTTGAGAGGGAAGGCCTGTTGCCCGAAGATAATCTGCCGCGAGTACGGGGACGGATTGACCGAGACGCTGCCGATCAGGAATTTGAAATCTATCGGGCCGAAACTCAGGCCGCCCCGGAGAACTGGCGTAGCTGGTACCGGCTGGGTTTAGCTTACGATGCAGCCGGGGATCGAAAACGTGCACGTGCCGCGTTGCGTGATGCGATCACCCTGTATCGGCAAGACTAGGCTCTGACAGACGAGACGTGAGAGACCCGGCGTAAGAGTGATTCTAGGGGCCCTCGAACACCCATAAAGTGCACCATCACACCAATGGCGGCCACCATGAGCCAGTGGATGATCAGCATCCACCAGATCGTGTCCCACACCGGATCCCCGGCAGCGACTAAGCCAGGCCAATCCCGTTGCCACACTCCAGTCAGAAGAACGTGAGCCGTATACGCAGTGAGTGCGATCATTCCGGTGGCCGTCACCGGAAAGACCACGATTCGCACGAGCCGGTAACGAGTCAGCACCAAAAAGAAACCAATGACGGCAAGCGCCGCCCCAGTCGTTGAGTAGATGTCCAGCGGTGCCCCGGAGTGGGGAACGGCTAAGCCGTACCACTGGGGCGCTCCCATCACCAGATCGGTGTTGATCTGGGCGCCCGTGGCTGCCACCGCATCGAGTTCTTCGAGTGGGGTCCCAGTGGCATAAGCGATGCGGTACGCGAATGCTTGATCGGATAAGAACCACGCCGCCAGTCCGCGACCCGCCATGTACATGCCGGCACCGGTGAGTAATAAGCTGAGGCCCGTGGAGAGTTTGCTTAAATTCGCCCGCCCAATGGCCATCCCGATGAGCACATACCCAAAAAATGAAATTACTGGATAGTATCCCGTGAAAAAGATATCCCACACGGTCAAAAGCGGTTGAGCCAATACGTCCATGAGGGTCGGCGAAGTCCACAGCCGCCATTGCTCCACATACGTGGCTGTACCGCCAGCTTGCACGTGCATAAAACGCGTGAAGACTCCGTGCAGCCACGGTGCTAAGATCAACCAGCTGATCGAGGTAATAGTCAGGGCCTTCCGCGATAACCCGATGAACCACATGGCCAATAAGAACATCACACCGTAGTGCACCAAAATAATAGCGACGTTTGAGCCAGCGTGCCCCAGCAGCAGGCCAATAAATATCAGCACAACAGCGCGGATGGCCAACATGATGCGCGAACCACCCAGATTCGTGCTGTTGCGAGTCAGCAGGCTCAGGCCCACCCCAGTTAACACCACAAACAACGCCGAGGACACGCCAGTCAGGCTCAGCCCTACCCACGACGGGGTGACGGCGTCGCGACTATTCGTTGTCAATAACGGGTAAAGATGGGTAGCAATCATCCCGAAGATGGCGAGTCCACGGGCGGTATCCAAGCCGGTGATCCGGCCCGGAGCATCTAGACGACGCATACAAGGCAACTTTCTGGTGTAGTGTCCTCAACATAAGTCGTCTTGAGTTGACCTATGCTGTTTTCTCCCATTGTCACAGGTAGGCTTGAGGCTATGAGTCAGACATCCCCAACAACACACAATGGTAAAGCTTCTATGACTGAACCGATCTTTGGCACGATGATTCCAGCCATGGTGACACCGTTCACCGATGAGGGCGAACTTGATCTCGAGGCGACCCAATCGCTAGCCAACTACCTGGTGGAAAATGGTGCGGACGGTCTGGTCGTCACCGGTACTACGGGTGAGACTTCTACTTTGACCGATGATGAGAACATCAAAGTTTTTGAAGCTGTGGTGGAAGCTGTTGGGGGACAAGCAAAGGTTATCGCAGGAACCGGGATGAATGACACTGCTCATTCTGCGCACCTGTCCAAGCGGGCAGAGTCTGCCGGTGTTGATGGGCTGCTACTGGTCACCCCGTATTACAACAAACCAAACCAGGCAGGGATCCAGGCACACTTCGAATATATTGCTTCCGCCACCGACCTGCCGGTCATGCTCTACGACATTCCCGGCCGATCAGTCATGCCGATCGAACCTCAAACGCTCATCGAGCTGTCGAAGCACTCCAACATCGTCGCGCTCAAAGACGCGAAAGCGGATTACCAATCCACCACGCTCGTGTTGGCCAACACCGACCTGACTGTGTACTCCGGCGACGACGGATTGACACTGCCGCTGATGGCGGCCGGAGCGGTTGGGGTCGTCTCAGTGACCGGCCATGTTGCACCTCGCACCTATCGTGAATTGGTAGACGCTGCCAACGCCGGGGATTTCGAAACAGCCCGCGCCAAGCACTTTGCGCTCGATCCTATTCAACGCGCCGTCATGACCCACGTGCAGGGCGCAGTCGCAGCGAAAACAGTTCTGCAATGGCAGGGCGTCATCCCTTCGGCTCGGGTACGGCTACCGCTTGTAGCGGTCACCGAGGATGAAGCCGCCATCATCAAAGCCGATCTCGCCGAAGGCGGCATCACGTTCTAACTCTCGTTCGTCTTACCGTATTCAACTTTATTGGAGGAACCACACGACCATGACCGAAACCCAAGTTTTGTCCCAACCGCCTAAACTTCGCAAGGGCACTTGCCGCATTGTGCCCCTCGGCGGGCTTGGAGATGTCGGTCGGAACATGACGGTCTTTGAACTCAACGGCAAACTCTTGATCGTTGACGCGGGTGTGCTATTCCCTGAAGAAGTCCAACCGGGCGTCGACCTCATCCTGCCGGATTTTGATTACATTAAAGACCGGTTGGATGACGTGGTAGCTATCGTGCTCACACACGGCCACGAAGACCACATCGGTGCGGTACCGTATCTCTTACGCCTCAACCCCGATATTCCACTCATCGGTTCGCAGTTGACGCTGGCGCTGGTCGAATCCAAACTCCAGCAACATCGCATCAAGCCCCTCACATTGGAAGCCCATGACGGCGGGCGCGAACAGCTTGGGCCTTTCAATCTGGAATTCATCGCCGTCAACCACTCCATCCCCGACTCGCTCGCCGTTGCTATTCGCACCGAAGCCGGCACCATTTTGCACACCGGAGATTTCAAAATGGACCAGCTGCCCCTAGATGGGCGGATCACGGACTTGCGCGCGTTCGCTCGGCTCGGTGAAGAGGGCGTGGACTTGTTCATGACCGACTCCACCAACGCCGAAGTTCCTGGTTTCACACCAACGGAAAAAGATATCGGTCCGGTTTTGGAAAATTACATTGGCAAGGCACAACGTCGGGTCATTGTGGCATCGTTTGCTTCCCACGTGCATCGTGTCCAACAAGTCCTCGATGCTGCCGTCAAACACGGTCGCAAGGTCGCCTTCGTTGGACGCTCGATGGTCAACAATATGGGCATCGCCGCACAACTGGGCTACCTAGATATCCCCGACAACACGCTCATTGATCTCACACACGTCAACGATTACGCCGATCATGAGGTCGTGCTGATGTCTACGGGGTCTCAGGGTGAGCCTATGGCAGCGCTATCCCGCATGGCCAATGACGAACACCGTCAAGTCACCATCCAACAGGATGATCTGGTGATCTTGGCCTCATCCCTCATTCCGGGCAACGAAAATGCCGTGACCCGGGTGATCAACGGTCTCATGACCCTTGGAGCCCATGTCATTCATAAGGGCAACGCACACGTGCACGTCTCTGGTCACGCCTCCGAAGGCGAACTGTTGTACTGCTACAACATCGTGAAACCGAAAAATGTGATGCCCGTTCATGGCGAAATGCGCCACCTGATCGCCAACGGCCGCATCGCGGAAGCCACTGGGGTGCCAAAAGACAACGTCATTATCACCACCGATGGTGGGGTAGTGGACCTAGCAAATGGGGTTGCAAGACAGGTAGGCCAACTCACCTCCGAATACGTATACGTCGACGGACGCTCGATCGGCGACGTGACCGAGGACGATCTCAAAGACCGTCAGGTGCTGGGCGAGGAAGGATTCATCACCGTGATCGCTGTGATTGATCGCGATACTCGAACCGTCATCTCGGGCCCAGAAATTCACTCGCGCGGGGTCGCCGAAGATGAAGGCGTCTTCGACGCCATCAAACCCAAAATTATCAAGACCCTGGACGAGGCGGCTGCATCGAATAAAGAACACACCAAACATCAGCTGCAGCAAATGATGCGACGCACCCTGGGATCCTGGGTCGCACGCAAACTCCGTCGGCGCTCCATGATCGTGCCGATCATCATTGAAGCGTAAAAATTTTGCACCACCCTCGCTGCGATGTGACCTTATTTTGGCAAAAGCGGTAGCCTAGGGAATATGGCGACACGTACTTCCCCAAACCGTTCGTCCAAGAAGAAGTCTAATTCGAAAGCGAAAAAGACCTCGAAGACGACGGAAGAAACCCCATATCATGTTACGGAGACCACCCAGCCGTGGGTGGTCCGAGCGGTGACACGATTTTGGTCTGCGCTTGCCACGCCTTTTGGGGGTGCCGTGCGCAAAATGGGCCGAGATGTCATCATCCCAGTTGAGGAACGGCGCGACGGAACAGGATTCTTCGTGCTCATCCTGGCCGTGATTATTGCCTGGACCTTCTGGTGGGCCCCGGCCAGTGAACCCATCGTCGGTTCAATCATCTTCCATATCGTTGCGGGCACCTTCGGATGGTTTTCGCTGTTGCTGCCGCTGGTCCTGGGGATCATCGCAGTTCGCTTCTTCCGTTTCCCACAGGCCCACAGTGCTAACGGCAGAATTTTCTTTGGCCTGGTATTCGCCACCATTGCCGGCTCAGGCATCAGCCAGCTTGTCTTCAACAATCCCTCAATGGGTGCCGCCATGGAAGACAAACTTACCTCTGGCGGAGTCCTGGGCTATCTAGTGGTTGACCCGCTGGCTACGCTCGTGACGCCCATACCAGTGTGGATTTTGATGGTCGCAATCGCCTTCTTTTCACTGTTGGTCGTCACGGCCACCCCGGTCGGGCAAATCCCGGCTCGGCTCACCAGCGCGTATCGTTGGCTTACAGGTCAAGATCTTGAAGATGGCGAAGCAGCTGAGGGCGCAGCGGCGGCCGAACATCAGCGGACCCACAAAGACCACGACCAGTCGTATCTGTATGAACACGATAAGGCTGCCGAGTCTGCTGCCAAGAAACGTCCCGGTTTCTTGGCCCGCCTCTTCGGGCGCAAAGCCCGCGATGAGGATGATAATGTCGACCAGCCCTTCGCCGGTGATGAAGCCTATGCCACAGCAGTCATTGATGACAAGAAGCCTGCAGTCGAAGTCTTAGATGACATAGCCGAAAAACCCTCAGCAGTGCCGCGTCCGGAACACGACCTGCACACGCGTGTCCTGGACTTTGGCTCGCAATTCAAGGATGGCAAAGAAAACCAAAGTGATTCGGAAGCTGCCGCCACAGGCGAAGACAGCGAAACGCAGACCGAGGCCGCTGCTACTACCGAACCTGCCGTTCGGCCCGGGGTGCGTCGTCCTACCGCAGATGAAATCGCCCTGCAGCAGGCCCGCGAGAACGCTGGCCTGACCGACACCACACCACAGGTCCCGGCAGCAGAGGTCTCCAAACCTCAGACGGATCTACCACCCATCCCTGCGCGCACCGAGCAACTAGAGCTAGACGGGGATGTCACCTACACGCTGCCGAACCTGGAGATGCTGCCCCCAGGTCCGCCACCGAAGCAGCGCACCGAGGTCAATGATCGTGTCGTCGAGGCGCTCGATACCGTTTTCGAACAATTTAAGGTTGATGCGGAAGTCACCGGATTCTCTAGAGGGCCAACGGTGACCCGGTATGAAGTTGAAGTGGCACCTGGCACCAAGGTCGAAAAAGTCACGAACCTGGAGCGCAACATCGCTTACGCAGTGGCCTCAACAGATGTTCGTGTCCTGTCACCCATCCCTGGAAAGTCGGCCATTGGCGTTGAGATACCCAATACGGATAAGGAAATTGTGTCGTTGGGTGATGTGTTGCGTTCCAACGCTGCACGCAAAACCGATCACCCCATGGCCATGGGAGTAGGTAAAGACGTCGAAGGTGGCTACATTATGGCCAACTTGGCCAAAATGCCACACCTGTTGGTTGCTGGTGCTACCGGTGCGGGTAAATCTGCCTTCATCAACTCCATGATTACTTCGATTCTGACCCGAGCTACCCCGGATGATGTCCGCATGGTGCTCGTGGATCCTAAGCGAGTTGAGTTGACCGTATACGAGGGTGTGCCTCACCTCGTGACGCCTATCATCACGGATCCTAAGAAAGCAGCCGAAGCGCTCCAATGGGTTGTCGAAGAAATGGATACCCGCTACGACGATCTAGCAGCATTTGGATATAAGCACATCGACGACTTCAATAAAGCCGTTCGAGCCGGCAAGGTTACCCTCCCGCCGGACTCAAAACGTAAGCTCAAACCATACCCTTACCTGCTAGTCATTATCGACGAGCTGGCGGATCTCATGATGGTCGCACCGAGGGATGTTGAAGACGCCGTCGTGCGCATCACCCAGCTGGCTCGTGCTGCCGGTATTCACCTGGTGCTGGCAACGCAGCGCCCCTCCGTGGACGTGGTGACCGGGCTCATCAAGGCCAACGTGCCATCTCGAATGGCCTTTGCTACCTCCTCGGTGACGGACTCCCGCGTGGTGCTGGATCAACCCGGTGCCGAAAAACTCCTGGGCCAGGGTGACGCCTTATTCTTGCCTATGGGCAAATCCAAGCCCATGCGTGTTCAAGGCGCCTGGGTCAACGAATCAGAGATCCGTGACATCGTTGACCACGTCAAATCTCAGATGCAGGTCCAGTATCGCGACGATGTGATACCCGAGAAACAGTCCAAAGTGATTGACGAAGATATCGGCGACGATCTTGAAGATCTTCTCCAGGCCATTGAGCTCGTGGTGACGTCGCAATTTGGCTCGACCTCAATGTTGCAACGAAAACTACGGGTCGGGTTCGCGCGGGCTGGTCGATTGATGGACCTGATGGAATCGCGCGGTGTCGTGGGACCCTCAGAAGGCTCAAAAGCCCGAGATGTTCTGGTCAAGCCCGAGGACCTGCCCGAAATCATCGCTAACATAAAAGGCGAAGACGTTCCTGCGGCTGCAGACTCGCAGCCAGAGGCACCGACTGAACCGTACGACACCCCTATCGAAATTGATCACCCCGATTACGATGATCCAACTGATGAAAGCGAATCTGAAGACGCATGGCAGTTAACCGGCCGGTAAGCGCGTGGAATCTTCCGAATGTGCTTACCACCATTCGGATACTGCTTGTCCCATTCTTTATCTGGGCGTTGTGGGAGTCTGGCACCTTCGGTGAACAATCCCTGGCAGCTCGTTGGATTGCTGTGGCGCTATTTGCCGTGGCGATGTATACCGACAAACTCGATGGCGACATTGCCAGGGCGCGCGAGATCGTGACCGATTTCGGCAAGATTGCCGATCCGATAGCCGATAAGCTCCTCACCGGAGCTGCTTGGATCACCATGTCGTTATTGGGCGAAATATGGTGGTGGATCACGATTGTGATTCTGTTACGCGAGTGGGGTATTACCGTCATGCGCCTGATGATGCTTCGGACTCGTGTGTTGCCAGCTAGCCGCGGTGGCAAGATCAAGACCGTGCTCCAGACAGCGGCAATACTCGTACTCCTGCTACCGTTGGCTGATTTCGTAGGACAATGGTGGCTGTGGTTTGGATGGACACTAGTCATGGCCGCCTTGATCGTCACGCTGGTCACTGGTCTCGACTACGTCATCAAGGCCATTCGAGCGCCCAAAGAAGAACCTCAGCCTGAACAATGAATGAGGCGAATGATCAATGCCCCGTCAAAGTGTGGAAGAAATTGTTGCGCAGTTAACGCAGCAAGAATTGACGATTGCCACTGCAGAGTCGCTGACCGCTGGGATGCTCAGTTCCGCAATTGCGGATGTGCCCGGTGCCTCTGCCGTATTACA
>JAJUIX010000152.1 GCA_029267455.1 Enteractinococcus sp.
ACCGGGCGTCGATTTGGCAATATTTGCCGCATCTGCGGCATCGATGACGTCTTCGGATTCCTGAGCGTCGGTCATCCGAAGCGCGATACGTAAGTTTGTGTTGGCACGAATCTCTGGCGAGACCACGCCACCGGGACGCTGTGTCGCCAGGATCAGGTGAATACCCAGGGACCGTCCTCGCTGGGCAATATTGATCAGACCGGTCACGAAGTCCGGTAGCTCGCGGGCCAAGGAGGCAAACTCGTCGATCACGATTAACAGGCGAGGGATTTCAACCAGTGACGGGTTCGTCTGCCGGTATTCCAAGTAGTCTTCAAGATCCTTGGCCCCGGCTTGAGCCAACAGGGTTTCGCGGTAATGCAATTCGGCGCCCAATGAGGTTAGCGCTCGAGCTACCAAATGGTTATCTAAGTCGGTGACCATTCCCACGGTGTGGGGGAGATGTACGCAGTCTTTAAATGCCGCGCCGCCCTTGTAGTCCACCAGCACGAAATTCAATGACGACGGCGCATTTTCCACGGCGAGGGAAGCCACAAGTGATTGCAACAGCTCCGATTTACCAGAACCGGTCGTACCCCCGATGAGCCCGTGGGGTCCATCCTTGACAATATCCAGGGAAAACGCACCGTCCACGGATTCACCAATGAGGCACGTTGTGGAGCGTGGTTGGGCCAACCACCGTTGAGCGATCTCCGATGGGGCAGGGGTCAGGTCGAGTAGATCCAACAGTCGTGATTGATCCGGAATCGACATGCCAGCTTCATCCGGGGTGTCATCCTCGAGGGGTGCCATCGCCATGCTTACCGCCTCTAACCAGGGCCCGGTGACCAAATCTGGCATAATCTCGTTGACGTCGTCGGTCACATTCGATTCCATGGCCAGCATGCCGCGGGCGGCGGTGACGATGGTCTCACATTCTTCCGGCAGGAGACGTTCGTCAGCATCGAGACACAGAAACAGGATACCCACTTTGGGTCCTTCACTGAGCAACCGGATCACCCCGGGCATTTGCCGGATCACATGCGCGTGTTCCAGGACGACGACAATGGTATGGCCGTGCCAGAACTGAGCGGAATGGCGCTCGAGTTCGGCTTGACGAGCCTCCATGATTTGCGTCAGCTCAGAGATTCGCAAGGCCAGTTGTTCTGCGGTGACCGCGATGGTGCGTAGGGTATCCTGGCCTGCGCGCGGTGCCATATGCGGCAGCCATTGCGCAAAATGCCAGTTGATGTGGTGCTGTGCGCTCGCAGGTGCGTGCTCACCTTTGCCGGTCTGACGTGGCGAAAGTAAATACAGTTGCAGATCCCGGGTGGAATGCAGGGCCGAGATCTGAGCCAAGACATACTGTGCGACCGGAAAGATCGTGTCTTGTTCCCCGGTGAATCCGACGACCCCTGACTCGGCCACCGGGATCGTGACCGGAAATTGATCGAGTTGCCAGGTGTGCGTACGTTCAAATTCCAGTTTCTCGGGATCGTCGACGGAAATCTTGGAATCTACGGTCCCGGTGCCGATCCGGACCCGCAGCCACGTTTCGTCACTGGGTCGGCGGTTCCACAGCATGGAGGTGTGCCGGGTGGTCATCTCCAGCACGCGGGTAGGGTCCGGGTATTCGATGCGTGACTGGTCGACCTCTCGGACTACCGCCTCTTTGGCCTCATCCCACGTGCGTTCCACAGACTCGCGCCACTTGACCATCTTCTGCTTGTAGTTTTTGTTCCGACCACGGTTATTGGTCCAGTACATCGACAGCAGCATTAACGGTGTCATCAACCCGAACATCAAAAACATCGGGTTGTCCATGATGGTAACCATGACGATCGCAAAGACCAGCGGCAAGACCGCCATCGGCCAGGGTAGTGGCGGCTTTTCGGGTTTTGCGGGTTCGCCCGGCAGCCGGAAGTTCTTTTCTTCAATCACCGCCCGAATTTTTGGTGGGCGAGCAAATAACCACCGGCCGGGTTCAGTAACCGTATCCAGCGGCACAGATTTTGGTGTTTCTTTGGTGATGCTGACGATACAATCGGGCAAAACGATTTCTTGCCCGAACTCGACGGTCATCGGCTCAAGAACTTCTTGACCCTCAATGAAGATATCCGAAGACCGACGAAGGTTTTTGCGTTGGAATCCGAACTTGCCCTTCTGTCGGTCCTGAGTGGCCTGAATGTGGGGAAACAGCATGACCTGGCCATCGGGATCGACGGTGAGCATGAAATCAGCCAGCATGGTGGACTGGTCGGGGTCCAACAGTGCAGAGATCGATACGGTGCCATCGGAAATATCGAACACATTGCCGGCCCCCACACCGGAAATGAAGCGCAACTGGACAGCATCGGCAGCCCGGTGTGGTTCCGGTCTGGTGATGATGGGTTCATACCCCATCGGGATCACAGAGATCCAGGCCCCTTCATGCACGCCTAGCTCGCCGACGGTAGCTTGCGGATCAACGCGACGACCATTGAGCGCCACGTCGACCTCGCTCAGGGGCACGTCCGGGGCGACAGCCGGTGCCGCTGCCTCGAGTGCTTCGGCCAATGGACTGTCCTCAGCGACGTCCAAATACGCCGTCACACGAGCATTCGTTGCAGCGTTATGAACGGTAATGAGTCCTTGCACGTACAGCCTCTTCGTTGTTCTTGCAGGTTATAGACCAAATGGGTTTCGACGGTAGGCCAGACGCCGTCGTCGACGAATCACTCCAACTACGCTGCCGACCACGGCGGCGAGGAGTGCGATCCCACCGGCCACCAGTGCGGCTGCCAGCCACGGGTGGGAAGCCAAGTATTGCCAGAAGTTCGCAACCACGACGACGTTGGCGTAGTGTGCCGTGGTCACGTTGCCGGCCTTATCGGTTGCCGCCACATCGATGGTGTGCTCCTGGGCATCGGCGGGCAGTTCGTACGCCAATATTTCCGTCAGGGCCTGACGACCGGAGGCCTCCAGAACGGGTTGGCCATCCACGGTCATGGTGACGGATTCCAGCGCCAGGTTGTCTTTGACATCCGGAATAATATTTTTGACCGGTGAGTAGTACACGCTGCCCGATTCCACGTCCCCGAGGGTGACATTGGGGGCAATCTGGTCAACGGCAAACTTCACCTCAGCAGACGATTCCCGGTCGGTGCTCTTATGCTCCATGGTGTTTTGTGACAGGTTGCCCGCTTCATCAACCGAGGACAGCATGATGCGGAAATACGCTGAAGCATCGAAGAGCTCCGCCGGTAGCGTGTATTTCATTGCCTGCCACCCGTTGTCTACGGAAGTATTCTCGCGGTCAAAGTCAGCGTCGTCCAAGGTACGCACTTGGTCGTTTTCGGCCACCGAGACTTCGGTCTGTTCTGGGGCTATGCCAGAGACGTTGATCTCGGTGATCTCGACGTCGATCGGTTCTTTCAAATATTGACCACGCAGGTTGTCGGTACCATCCGAGAACATATAGGTCGACCCGAAGCGGTTGACCGAGAAGATGACGGCATCCGAGGTCGAGTTGCCCGCTCTGTCTGTTGCGGTGACGGACAATGTGTAGACGTCATCAACGGCGATATCGCGAGGAAAATCATCCCAGCTTGCCTGCCACGACGTGTCATCAAAGTTCTCGGTCACAACGTGTGTTGTCGAATCGATGGGACCCTGATTGAAACCCTCAAGGACGTATTCAACCTCGCTGGGGGAGAGGTAGGTGTCGGATACTTCAACCTGGGGTGCTACGACTCCCGCATATGCGGTCGAGTCTTCGACCTGACTGATCTGTACGTCCGGAGCGGTCAGATCCACGATGAACTCTGGCACTTCGTAAGTATCGGTGGTGTTTCCGGCCAGATCGACCGTATCGATGGACATGTTATAGACCAGTTCGTCGACAAATGTGAAGGTTTGCACCCATTCGTCGTCTTCGCCTTGGCTCCATCCGGACCCGCTGGGTGCCGGTGCTGAGCTACCATCGGCGGTCTCAGCTGAAACCTGCACGGCGGTGTCCTCCGGTGAGAAGTTGCGCTCGTCAATCCGTACCGTTGCGGTTCTAGGGGTGTTGAAATACTGCCCCGTTTCGCCAGCCTCGGGACCAAAGTC
>JAJUIX010000041.1 GCA_029267455.1 Enteractinococcus sp.
AAACGATCCAGCCCCGGAATATGAGATGATGAAAACTGCTGTTGGTTCACTCAAACTACTGTATTGCACATCTCTGACAAGTAGCTGACGTTACCACCGGTATGGTCGAAAATGTCGCATTAACGCTTCGTCGGCCAGATAGTATTAGCCTATAGCTAGGACGCAACTCGCACCGGCGCTGAACGCGAGACTAAATCAGGTCTAGGCGCCAATCCTGCGTGCTTTTGGAGGTTTCATAGTGTCTACTGCGACAACCGCGCAGCAGTCGCCTCCTGCCGAAAAGAAATCCGGCAGAGGAACGCTGTATCGCGGAAAAGAAGGTATGTGGTCCTGGGTTGGCCACCGAATCACCGGTGTGGTGATTTTCTTATTCCTACTGGTTCACGTGCTTGATACGGCATTGGTCCGCGTTTCACCCGAAGCCTACGACGCCGTTATTGGTACCTATAAGAACTGGTACATGGCAATAGGCGAAGCCGGTCTGGTCGCTGCAGTCGTGTATCACGCATTTAACGGTATTCGCCTCGTCTTGGTTGACTTCTGGAAAAAGGGCACCAAGTACCAGCGCCATATGCTGTGGGCCGTCATGATTCTCTGGGTAGTCGTGTTTGGCGCATTCTGTGTGCGTCACTTCATGCTGGTGCTGGGAGGTTAAGCGCATGACAACGCAACAGCAAATTCACATCGCCGCACCACGAAGTGGCGATATCGATCCGAAATATATCCGCTCATCTGCATCGTCGAGCTCGAACTGGGAAATGTTCAAGTGGCTCTTCATGCGCATCTCTGGGCCAATCTTGTTGGTTCTGATCTTCACGCACTTATTCTCCAACATGATGGTTGGCGACGGCGTCCAAGGTCTGAACTTCGGTCTTGTCGCTGGTAAATGGGCTTCCCCACTGTGGCAGATCTGGGACTTGGTCATGCTGTGGCTGGCAATGATTCACGGCACCATCGGTGTCGGAACCATCATTGATGACTACACGTCCAAAGACCGGACCCGTGTGGCATTCAAAGTTGCTCTGTACTTGGCAAGTATTACCATCGTCGTCCTCGGTACCCTGGTGATTTTCACCTTCGAACCATGCATGACTGACGCTGCTGGGAACTTGCTCGATAACTCGCCAAGCTTCTGCTTTAACCAATAAGCCCCGAAGCCGACAAGACTAAGAAAGAAGACTTCATCTGATGCAAGTACATAAGTACGATGTCGTGATTGTTGGCGCCGGTGGCGCTGGCATGCGCGCAGCCGTCGAAGCTGGCCAGCGCGCACGAACTGCTGTACTCACCAAACTGTACCCAACCCGTTCTCACACCGGAGCTGCCCAGGGCGGAATGTGTGCCGCGCTGGCAAACGTTGAAGAAGACAACTGGGAATGGCACACCTTCGACACCGTCAAAGGTGGCGACTACATTGTCGACCAGGACGCTGCTGAAGTCATGGCCAAAGAAGCCATCGACGCGGTACTTGACCTGGAAAAAATGGGTCTGCCCTTCAACCGCACACCCGAAGGCAAAATTGACCAGCGCCGGTTCGGCGGTCACACCCGTGACCACGGTAAAGCCCCGGTTCGTCGTGCCTGCTATGCAGCCGACCGTACCGGTCACATGATTTTGCAGACGCTGTACCAAAACTGTGTCAAGCACAATGTAGAGTTCTACAACGAGTTCTATGCGCTCGACATGTTGATCGTTGAAGAAGACGCCACCCGCGCTGACGGCACCCCGTATAAACAAAAGCGCGTCGCAGGTGTCGTGGCCTATGAACTGGCCACCGGCGAGCTGCATATTTTCCAGGCCAAATCCGTCGTCTTTGCGACCGGTGGTGCAGGCAAGGTCTTCAAGACCACCTCCAACGCCCACACCTTGACCGGTGACGGCATGGCCATTGCCTACCGTCACGGTATCCCACTGGAAGATATGGAATTCATCCAGTTCCACCCAACCGGCCTCGCGGGATTGGGCATTCTGGTATCTGAAGCCGCCCGCGGTGAGGGCGGTATTCTCCGAAACGCCGACGGCGAGCGGTTCATGGAACGCTATGCGCCCACCATTAAGGACTTAGCTCCGCGTGACATCGTGGCCCGTTCGATGGCCAATGAGGTGCGCGAAGGTCGCGGTGCTGGCCCCAATAAGGACTACGTCCTGTTGGACCTCACCCACCTCGAGCCAGAACACATCGACGCCAAACTGCCAGATATTACCGAGTTCGCTCGGACCTATCTGGGTGTCGAACCGTATACGGAACCGGTACCGGTATTCCCAACCTGTCACTACGTGATGGGCGGTATCCCCACCGACATCGAAGCAAGGGTCTTGCAGGACAACGAAACCACCATTCCAGGCCTCTTTGCGGCCGGTGAAGTTGCTTGTGTTTCCGTCCACGGCGCGAACCGCCTGGGCACCAACTCCCTGCTCGACATCAACGTCTTTGGTCGTCGCGCCGGCCTCTTCGCCGCCGAATACGCCAAAGAAGCTGATTTTGTTGACCTGCCAGAAAATGGTGAAGCTTTCATCACCGAGCAGATCGAAACACTGCGCTCGGCTGAAGGTACCGAAAAAGTCGGCCAGCTCCGTGCTGAACTTCAAGAAGTCATGGACGCAGACATGCAGGTCTTCCGCACGGAAGAATCCATTCGCCGTGCAATCGACAAGATTGCAGAACTGCGCGAACGCTACAAGAACGTAGCTGTTCAAGATAAGGGCAAACGCTACAACCTCGACCTCCTAGAAGGCATGGAACTTGGCTACCTGCTCGATATTGCAGAAGCCATGTCCGTTGCAGCGCTGCACCGCCCCGAGTCTCGCGGTGGTCACTACCGTGAAGACTTCCCAGATCGTGATGACGAAAACTGGATGGTCCACTCGATGCTCTACCGCGATGAGACCGCGGAAACCGAAGGCGTCAAAGGCATCCGTTTCGATACGAAAGATGTCGTCATGACCCGCTACGAACCGATGGAGCGTAAGTACTAATGACTACAACATTGGAACCAACCACAAACTCGGGCGACGCAGGAGCGGTCGAATCGTTCACCGTGACCATGCAGGTCCGTCGTTACCAGCCAGAATTTCGCGAAGACGCGTACTGGGAAAGCTGGACCGTCGAGATGTACGGCACCGACCGTGTGCTTGATGCGCTCCACAAAATCAAGTGGGAGCTGGATGGCACGCTCACGTTCCGTCGCTCATGTGCCCACGGTATCTGTGGCTCTGACGCCATGCGCATCAACGGTGTCAACCGTCTCGCATGCAAGGTGCTGCTCAAGGACCTCGACCTGTCTAAACCCGTCGTCGTAGAGCCCATCAAGGGTCTACCAGTTGAAAAAGACATGATCGTGGATATGGAACCATTCTTCCAGTCCTACCGCGAAATCATGCCGTTTTTGATTGCCGACGAATCACGTGAGCCGACCCGTGAACGCCTGCAGTCACCTGAGGCCCGCGAGCGTTTTGATGACACCACCAAGTGCATTCTGTGTGCCGCATGCACCTCGTCCTGCCCGGTCTTCTGGACCGACGGCCAGTACTTTGGCCCAGCAGCGATCGTGAACGCACACCGCTTCATCTTCGACGACCGTGACGAAGGTGGCGACATGCGTCTTGAGGTACTCAACGATAAAGAGGGTGTCTGGCGCTGCCGTACCACCTTCAACTGTACCGAGGCATGCCCACGTGGTATTCAAGTCACCAAGGCTATTGCAGAGGTCAAACAAGCTATCCTGGCGCGTAACATCTAACTGCCTGGAACTCTGCACTGCGGGGACGGAAAGCTTCACGGCTTTTCGTCCCCGCCGTCGTTTAACATCCCGTCTGCGCGATTTTGGCCGCGCTCCCCCGCCGGGCCTAGCAGAGAAACAGTTGATAGCTCAACAATCCAAGCCAGCAGGGCATTGGGCAAATAGCACCGAACCGGCAGATGAATCCGAGACGGGTGCAATCAAGTCATCGGATTTTGTCGATAAGCATAGCTCAAAGGTTCCCGCGGCGGACAATCACCGGCAGAATCGAAGCTAAAGCCTTCGAGCTGACAAGGAACATCGTGTGTAAGGAGCTCATATTATGCTAAACCGCCTCCACGACCTACTACGGCTCCGGACCTCCCCGCCGATCTTCTTCGGCGCGGCCGCGGTGATCATCGTCTTCGTCATCCTGACGATTACCCTGACCGAGTGGATGGATTCTATTGTCTCGGCCTCATCCGATTGGCTTTACACCAACCTCGGCTGGTTCTATATCTTCGGCGTCACACTCTTTCTCGTGTTTCTGATTTACATCGCCATCAGCAGATTTGGTCGAGTCAAACTCGGCCCGGACGATGAAGCACCAGAACATTCCGGTCCAGCATGGTTCGCGATGCTCTTTGCAGCCGGAATCGGCAGTATTCTCATGTTCTGGGGTGTGGCAGAACCGGTCAGTCACTTTGGTGACCCACCGCGTGGACCTTCACTCGGCATTGAGCCCGAATCAGCGGCTGCTGCAGCAGATGCCATGAACTTCACGTACTATCACTTCACGCTTCACACGTGGACAATTTTCACCCTACCGGCACTGTGTTTTGCTTACTTCATTCACAAACGCAACCTTCCACCGCGTGTCAGCTCCATCTTCCAGCCGATCTTAGGCGAAAGAATTCATGGCCCGATCGGCAAACTCATTGACATCGTGGCCATCATCGGCACCGTCTTCGGTGTTGCCGTGTCTTTAGGACTGGGGCCCTGCAGATCAACAGTGGTATGAGCACCCTGTTCGGAGTCTCAGAATCAGCCGTGTGGCAGCTGGTCATTATTGGTGTGGTCGGCGGGGTCTCTATGCTATCGGTGGCACTTGGTCTTGACCGTGGAATTAAACGGCTATCAAATCTCAATATTTGGATGGCTGTAGCGCTGCTTGGGTTTATTGTCGTCGCCGGCTCAACGCTAACGGTCATCAAAGGCACCTTTGAGTCGTTGGGTAGCTACCTGATGCACCTGCCCGAGTTAGCCTTGTGGAACGATACGTTTGCTAACACAGGCTGGCAGTCCTCCTGGACCGTGTTTTATTGGGCCTGGACTATCAGCTGGTCTCCCTTTGTCGGGATCTTCATTGCCCGGATTTCAAAAGGCCGCACGATACGTCAATTCGTCTCGGGTGTACTCGCCGTACCAGCCGGCTTTTCGGTCATTTGGTTCGGTATTTTCGGCCACTCAGCTTTCGACATTGAACTCAATGGTGAAGGTGGACTGGTCGAAAGTGTGGTGGAGCAAGGAGATATCCCCGGTGCATTATTTGCCTTTTTGGATCACTTCCCGGCCTCAGGGTTCGTCTCAGTCGTGGCTATTATCTTGGTGACGATCTTTTTCATTACCTCGGTAGACTCTGCCGCGCTAGTTACCGATACGATGGCAAACGGTCATGAAGACTTCAACCCACTGGGACAACGGATTTTCTGGGCCATTGCTACGGCAGTCATTACCGCAACGCTCTTGGTTTTCTCAGGTTCAGGAGGCCTCGAAGCGCTCGAGCAGCTCGTAGTACTGGTGGGGTTGCCATTCTTCATCATGGCGTATTTCCAGATGTATGCGATCTATCGAGCACTGCGGGAAGACGCCAGTGAATTACCGCCCATGCGGACGCGGCGGTGGAAGAAGGTTCTACCACCGGAAGAACTCCAACGTCGGCGTGACAACCATGGTGAATCTGAAGAAGGTGCCGTCGTAGAGCCCGAAGCGGCTGAGGAGACCCCTGTCATGCGCGATCCCTATGTGGATGAGCGTGTGATCGGACCACCTGGGACACTGTCTGCTCGGACCGGCTCTGCTCGACTCCGGAGCCCCGGCCTAACCAAGCCAGCCCGTCCGCTCAATCATCAGCGGCGCCAGCGTGAAGAAAATGGAGAGTAGTTTAGTGTCGGCGCCAGTGGGAAGTTTTAGCTGTCTTCAATGGAGGGTAAACGTCGGGCTAGCACTACGTCGTCGGCGATCGCACCGCCGACATTAAACTGGCGTGTGCCTATATGCTTAAACCCAACGCGCTCGTAGAAGCCGATGGCACGAACGTTGGCTTTATTCGTCCCAAGCCACATCCACCGCTCCGCCGTTGCCGCGTAGTGCTCGATAAGATAGGTCATCATTTTCTTCGATACACCGGCACCGTGGAAATCCGGGTCGACATAGAATTTCGACAACAGCACCGTGGAGTCTGCGGGTAGCTGTTGATCTATTTCAGCATCGGTGGGCAGCTCACCGTTAATGCATACGCTGTAGCCCACCAGCATGGCGCCATCGGTTGCCACGATGACATAGACATTGTCATCAGCGATCCAGTTACCGAACACCTCTTCGCTGAGCTCATCCCGAATAAAGTCCTGGATAGCTGCCCGATCCATCTCGGGTGGACAGGCCAAGGGGAAAGTTCGTGCTGCCAGGGGCACGAGCTCTGGGACATCGGTGACTTTAGCTACACGAATAGAGACGCTCATAGGTGACTATTCTATGTGCCGATCAAGAGTCTGTGTGAAATTGTGCGCCAATAGGCGTACCTACAAAGCAGACGGATTGACCGTAGAAGGTTTAAACCACTCGTGAACGTCGTGACGAAACGCCAGGGCAAGCACCCAACCAGCGGCGAGTAACTGTGCAAGGCTCAGGGCTAAGCCGACCATATCGGTGGCTCCTGCGGCAAGCGTGGTAATCAGCCCTTGCGCCCCACCGATTACTGCAAGTACTGACAGTACGATAGCAATCCAGCGAGCCCAGTTATTCGAGCGTGTCACCCAAAACCAGGTCAGTCCATACACCAGCAGCACGAATATCACGACAGTCAAATACGTGTTCTGCAACGACGCCACCGAAACCGTTGTGCCATCCCCAACATCAAGGACTGTTTCTTGAGCTGCTGGCAACAGGGTGACAATAAAATTTATCGACTGAGTCGCCACCATGACCAATGTCAGGATGAAGAAAGCCAGTGAGAAGTTCTTGACGTTTTTTGGTTTCTCACCTGCGCGGCGGGTTGTGAGCATATGGATGTATCTTTCTACACATGGTACTGCGGCGACCAGTCCGCTTCACTTTCTAGCCTAGCGAATACAAAACTGACCGCCGCACCACGTGTCAAACCATCGATTAGCCCTGGAGCCGTCGATGCTTAGCGAACCACTCGGAAGTGCGCTTATTGACAGCCTGGACAATCCACCAGATGGTCACGAGCACGATGACCCAGCTCAGGATGGTGTTGAGCCACTCTAGACCGGGTAGGTCACCATACGGTGTTGCAAAGAGCAGCGTATAAGCTGCTGAGATGAGAAAGAGAATGCCTAGCACCAGGCCCGTAATGCGCGCCCAGTTCCGGTTTGCTCGCAATCCCAGCCCGACAATCACAAACAGGATCACGTTCAAGACGGCAAATCCGATAAAAAACGCGACGGATGCTGCGAACATGGTCTCGAGCATGTCGGGAGTCATTTGCTCAAGTTCACTTGCGGGCAGACTCTGTTCAAAATACGTCTGCGGATCTTGTGATTGTAAAGCGAGGACGCCAAGTAGCGACGAAATTGCGTGCAAGACCAGCAGCACCCACACGAGGCTCTTGGTCAGCCGGACCGAGCGAGGTTCGGCTCCAAGACCCTGAGCATTGGTTGCGGAATACGGGGTGGTGCCGTATTTATTTTGGGGTATTTCTTCAGTCATGATGACTACCTCATATCAATAATGGACTGCTAGCGCAGCATCTGGGGCTCTTAGTCATAGCGTAGTGCTTCAATGGGATCTTTGGTCGCTGCTCTGCGCGCTGGCAGCGTGCCTGCCAGGAAGGCAATGAGCACGATCACCACTGCAATGATGATCAGTGCGGCGGGCTCTATTGCATAAACGCTCAACCCGGGCACGGAGTCCAACGGCCCACTCGTGAGCAGTGAGTTTCCAACGACTCCGACCAAGGAACCAAGAGCAATGCCGATAATCGATCCCATCAGGCCGATCACAATGGCTTCGGTGGAAAACAACGTGAAGACTTTGCCGTTGGTCATCCCAAGAGCCTTGTAGAGGCCAATTTGTCGGGTTCGCTCTTGCACAGAGATAAGGAGCGTGTTGACGATACCAAAGCTGGCTGCCAGCAAGGCAATCAGTGCGAAGCCGTTGAAGACCCAGGTGATCGCATCGATGATGCCACTGAGCATGCCCATTTGGTCTTCTACAGTTTGGCCGACCATATCCAGATCAGTCAGCTCATCTTTGATGTGCTGCTCATTGGCAGCTAAATCGTCGACCATCATGATGGCTTGGACATAGGTCGTCGGAACAGTCGTGCCTGCAGCCGTGTTGTTGATTTCGGCCAGGCGCTCGGTTAGCCCGTGCGATGGGATTGGCGAGGCACCTGCGCCAGTGATGGTTTCTTCAGCGACACCTGCAATGGTGGCGTCAATGGTTTCGGTGTTACCCTCAAGGTCTTGGGCTGCGATTATGACGGTCTCACCAATCGCTTGATCGGCGTTGTCAATATCGTCGATGTCGAAGGCTTGGAGCCAGGTGCTAGGAATGACCAGTTCATAGGCGTCGTCCTCCGTCGATCCGGGGCCTCCAGCAGCGTATTCGACCATGGTCTGTTCCGAGGGGAACCCGACCGATGGGACCGAATACTTGGTGCCA
>JAJUIX010000007.1 GCA_029267455.1 Enteractinococcus sp.
GATGGGCTGGCAAGAGGCCGGCGCAGAATGGCTGCACTTGGTCGATTTAGATGCAGCATTCGGCCACGGCAACAACCGGGAGATCATCCGCCGCATCACCAGTGAACTCGGTATCAAAATAGAGCTATCCGGAGGTCTCCGCGACGATGCATCGCTAGACGAGGCACTCGCCATGGGGGCAACCCGAGTCAATCTCGGCACAGCGGCGCTAGAAAACCCGGAATGGACCGCCGATGTTATCGCGAAATACGGTGACAAGATCGCAGTGGGACTCGATGTCCGTGGTGAAAAGCTCGCCACCCGCGGTTGGGTCGAAGAAGGCGGGAATCTATGGGATGTACTAGACCGTTTAGAAGCGGCAGGTTGTTCACGGTACGTGGTCACAGATATCACAAAAGACGGCACGCTCAGCGGCCCCAACACCGAACTCCTCGTCAAGATTGCCACCCAGACCGGTAAACCGGTTATCGCCTCGGGCGGTATCTCGACACTTGATGATATTGCCAAACTGTCAGCCATGGTAGATCAGGGTATCGAGGGAGCCATCATTGGAAAAGCTCTCTATGCCGGCCAATTTACGCTGCAACAAGCACTACAAGTCGCAGCCGGAAGCTCCGTGAGCAACGATTAAGGTTCTATGCCAGACAACCCACAATTACCCGGACACATCCAAGCGGCTATCGACCGCAACTTAGCTCAGCAAAACCGCGATGCCTTCGGGCGTCCAGCAGACTCCGCAGGCACCACCTGGGAGGGTCGAGATCTCACCGGTCCGGGCATTGAAGGCTCAGCAAACCCGCTGCACGCATTCGATACGGATGACGGTCTAGAAGACGAGGCGTGGACCAAGGTCAGTCAGGAACTGATTGATGGTACGGCCAATGAAAAAGACGTGTTCAAAGTGCTGGAGAACATTCGAGTCTTTGCTGCCGTGGTCCCAACCGTGGCGAAGAGTTCCACCCAGACTCGTGTTGATGACCAAGGCAACGAGTATAGTATCGAGACCGATAAAGAAGCTGACGTTGCATTGGTCTCACTGAAAGCGGCCGACGGTCGGGGCGCACTACCAGTCTTTACATCCATCCCAAAATTGACCGACTGGCATAAAGAGGCACGTCCCGTTGCCGTCTGGATGCCACGAGCGTGCCTGAGCGCGGTCGATGAGGGTAACGATCTCGTGGTGATCGATCCGGGGGCGCATCTGACATATGTAGTGCGCCGACCTGAAGTGTACGCCCTTGCCCAGCAACAACAATGGACACCCTCCTACGAGGATGTCCAGATTGCCCAAGAGCTATCCGCCTTGACTGATTTGGTCCCGGGACTAGCTCAGTTAGCCATGGCACCGGGCCGAGGGGTAGCTACCCAAACCGCAGACGGCAAAGTTGTTGGCGGCGGGGGAGCAGGTCCAGAACTGGCGCTAGTGGCCACCCCACACGATCCCCAGGACACGGTGGGAAACAAGCTCATGCTCGCCACGCTGCAGTCGCTGATCGCTGACCAACCATTACTTGCTGAACGGGCCGACACGGTCGAGATCGTGCTAGGCGACGTCAACTAGGTTAGTCTTCGCTCACTTCGTCAAGATTTGCTGAAACCTGCGAAAAGATTTGGTGTAGTTCGGCCAGTTGTTCCTCTGACACCACATCGGTAAACAGCTGCTTGACGCCTTTTGCATGGATGATTGAGGCGCGCCGGAACATGGTACGTCCTTCCGAAGTCAGTTCCGCTTCCCAAGCGCGTCCGTCATCTTGACATTTCACTCGGTTGACCAGACCGCGATCTGTCAGGACTTTAACCTGGTAAGTCAACCGAGACGGGGAAAAGACGATGGCATCGGCAAGCTGTCCCATCCGCATTTTTCCGTCGGGCGCTTCAGACAGCAGCAGCAACATGTTGTATTCGCTTAAGGTCAGACCTACTTGCTGCTTGAGACGCTTTTCTAATCGATCCAGCAACCGGGCCGTGGTCTCGAAATACATTCGGAACGCCGGACCAAGCGGCTGCTGCAACTCGTCATTGGTCAGTTCCGTTAAGGAGTTGGTCAAAAGGAATCACCTCTAAATCTTTAGGTTGTGACGGCGCGCGCCGCGGCCGCGGATCAAGACGCGCGGTTACGTCAGCAAGCTCGTCACCGGCATGAGCGATGCGTCGGCTTAAATATGCTTCATTCGACTCCGCATCCTGGGTGTCTTGCCCACCGTTAGCAGAGCCCCAGTCCTCAGTTGCGGCGTATACACCAGTTGGCATCACTCGCATACGCAGGTAGGAAAACAACGGACGCATGGCATTATCAATGACTAACGAGTGACGCGGACTGCCTCCGGTAGCTCCCAGTTGAACTGGTACACCTATCAAGGCGTCGTTTTCGATAAGATCCCAGAAGGATTTGAATAACCCTGAGTAAGACGCCTTGAATACCGGTGAAACAGCAATAATAGTGTCAGCTTGTTCGACCTCATTAATCATCGCGGAGAGTTTTTCGGACCGGCTAAATGTCACCATTGAATCTGCGATGTCAGTAGCGACCTCACGTAGCTCAAAATGATGGATGACCGGACGATAGCCACGTTGTGCCAAAGCATCTGCGGTAGCTTGGCTTAACTGTTTGGCCAACATTGATGTTGAGCTCGGATCGCTCAGGCCGGCAGCAATGACAGCGACATGGCGGGTATCCGGAGTGAACGGATCCGTCGATTCATATGCTGTTTCCAAGTTCTTCACACTCCCCGGTAGATGAGTATAGTCGCTGGTGACTTGCTAATTTGATTCGGTTTCTTTGGCTTTGGCTTTTTCACGATCCAAGAATGCTTGAGAGCCCTGGCCACCTCCGGCGATCGGTGCATTGCCGGCGGCCTTTCGGGCTTTAAGAAATTCGTGGGTTGGGGCTTCTGGCACATCATCGGGACGATTCTTGGCAAATTCCTCGCGCAACACCGGCAGCACTTTTTCACCGAAGAGATCAATCTGCTCCAACACAGTCTTCGTTGGGAGACCTGCGTGGTCTATCAAGAACATTTGGCGCTGATAGTCTCCGACCCAGTCACGGAATTCCAGCGTCCGTTCGATAACTTGTTGAGGGGATCCCACGGTCAGCGGAGTCATTTTCGTGAAATCTTCCATGGATGGACCGTGTCCGTAGACTGGTGCGTTATCAAAGTATGGACGGAATTCATTCCAAGCATCCTGGGACTTTTCACGCATGAAGGCTTGCCCGCCCAGTGCGACATAAGCCTGATGTGCCTTGCCATGCCCGTAGTATTCATAGCGCTGGCGGTATAGACGCACCATCTGGATGACGTGTTCTTTATTCCAAAAGATGTTGTTATGGAAAAAGCCGTCCCCATAATACGCGGCTTGTTCTGCGATCTCGGGAGACCTGATAGAGCCATGCCAGACAAATGGAGGAACATCGTCTAAGGGACGCGGTGTGGCCGTAAACTGCTGCAACGGTGTGCGGAAGCGGCCTTCCCAGTCGACCTCTTCTTCGCGCCATAACCTGTACAGCAGGTTATAGTTTTCGACAGCCAAGGGGATGCCCTGGCGAATGTCCTTGCCAAACCAAGGATAGACCGGACCGGTGTTTCCGCGGCCCATGGTCAAATCTACGCGACCATCAGCAAGATGTTGGAGGTAGGCATAGTCCTCTGCCAAGCGCACGGGGTCCATGGTGGTAATGAGTGTCGTGGCAGTCGACAGAATCAAGTTTTCGGTCTGAGCTGCTAGATAGGCCAGAAGAACCGGCGGGTTGCCTGGGGCAACAAAGGGTGGGTTGTGGTGTTGTCCGGTAGCAAAGACCTCGAAGCCCGCTTGTTCTGCGTGCTTAGCAATCTTGACGGTGTCTTTGATGCGTTGATGTTCTGAGGGGGCCTTACCAGTGTGTGGATCTGGAGTGATGTCCCCGATAGTAAATACGCCGAATTGCATTGCTGCATTCCCCTTAAAATTATCTGCTTCAAAACTGAACTAGTAACAGTCTAGCGAGGAAGACAAAGTATTTCAAATCTGAAATAAATCATTGTGAGAGTCTAAAATAAGTGTCGCACGAGTGGATCCGGTTGTATATGCTTCTGGGCGATTACCCGGTCAAATTCTTGGTGAATACTCGAGAGCCACTAGGCTGTCTACTATGCAACGCTCACTGTCTCAACCTGTGGTGGTTGGTGCGGCCATTCTTGATGATGCAACTCGCCCAACCCAAATGTTGGCTGCCCGACGAAAAGCACCGAAGTCTCTTGCGGGTTACTGGGAGTTTCCGGGCGGCAAGGTCGAAGACCATGAGTCATTCAGAGCCGGTTTGCGACGTGAAGTCTCCGAAGAGCTGGGTGTTCATGTTGAGGTCCTTGACTTAATTGTGGCGCCCTCCGAAGATGGCTGGCCCTTAGATAATGGCATGAATATGCATGTGTACACCGCTGTGATCACCTCGGGCAAACCTCAACCCTTAATCGAACACGACCGCCTTGTGTGGGTTGCGCTCAACGACGCTGAATTGCACGCGCTGGAATGGATCCCAGCCGATCGCCCGATCATTGACGCTATTCTGCGTCAGCTTAAGCCAACGCGTACTTCGGCTTAACACAGCCGATGCACAGTGCCTATGGGTTGGAGCGGGAAAGCTTTTCCGCTCGCTGGACTATATTTTGTGCATGGGCGATGAGTGGTCCGTCAACCATACTTCCGCGGAATTGGAAAACACCTTTGTGATGGGGAACTTCCGCAAGGAGGGCTCGGGCATACTCGAGCTCTTCTTCGGTGGGAGTATAGGCCTGGCGGATCACTGCAACTTGAGCAGGATGAATGCACGCCTTCGCTGTCCAACCGCTGGCCACGGCATCTTGAGCTTCCGCAATGAATTGATCGGTGGGGGACAGGTCGGTATGGATGGTGTCGATGCTGGCTTTGTCATGTGCCGCCGCAGCCAGTAGTACTTGGGCACGAGCAAAACGCGGAACATCTCGGTAGGTGCCGTCGGCAAAACGTGAAGACGAGCCACCAGTGGAAACCATCAAATCCTCAGATCCCCACATCAATGCCATCACTGAGCCATGCTGAGCAATATCGCTTGCTGCAATCACCCCGGCTGCAGTCTCACATAGAGCAATTAGACCGACGTCAGGCAGTGCAGTTGCCACCGCGTCGATGTCAGCAACCTTTTCAACCTTGGGTACCATCACATAGCGCACGGCCGTCTCGGCCAGTACCGCAATGTCCTCGGTAAAATCCCCCTCGGCAACGGGGTTTATGCGCACTACCGTGCGGGCCGCGGTTGCCGGATCGAGGGTGGCAAGATGCTCCTGCAGGGCGGCTCGTGCCGCTGGACGATCCGAGGGGGAAACAGCGTCTTCCAAATCAATAATAATCGCATCGGAACGCTCATAGGCCTTTGCATAGCGTTCTGGACGGTCTGCCGGTACAAAAAGGAGGGCGGGACCGAGATCAAAGGTGGTCATGAAGTCGCCTTTCGATGGTGGTCTTCGGACTCCCAGAGCAATGTGGAACGAACACATTCGGCCACAACATCTCCATGCTGATTTCGGCCCAAGTGCCGAAACTTGATGATGCCCTGGCCTGGCCGCGATGAGGAGAGCCGCTTGTCTAAGATCTCAGTTTCGGTGTAGAGCGTATCGCCGTGATATAGCGGTTTAGGAAAATTCACAGCTTCAAAACCGAGGTTAGCCACAATAGTGCCTTGCGTTAGCTGTGCTACCGAGGCGCCAACGATCGTAGACAAAGTGAACATCGAATTGACGAGTGGCTGTCCAAATTCTTGTTGTGACGACCAGTGCGCATCCAGATGCAAGGATTGGGTGTTCATGGTCATAGTGGTGAATGCGACGTTATCCGCCTCGGTGACGGTGCGTCCCGGCGCGTGCTGATACACGGTTCCGACTTCGATTTCATCGTAGTACAGGCCGCGCTGCTGGATGATCTTTGGTTCTTGTGACATGGGCTTCCTAGAGGCCGAGAGAACGGGCAATGAGCATAAGTTGGACTTCGGTGGTGCCTTCGCCGATTTCCAAGATCTTGGAATCGCGATAGTGTCGGGCCACCAACGACTCGTTCATGAAGCCATAGCCTCCAAAGATTTGGGTGGCGTCGCGAGCATTGTCCATGGCGGCTTCAGAAGCGACCATTTTGGCAATTGAGGCTTCCGTCTTGAACGGCTTGCCAGATACAAGCTTCTTGGCCGCCGAATAATACGCCGCCCGAGCAGCATAAGCGCGTGCTTGCATCCGGGCGATCTTGAATGAGATGCCCTGATTTTCCCCGATAGGGCGACCGAAGGTGGTGCGGGTTTTCGCATACCTAACAGATTCGTCGACACATCCCTGTGCGGCTCCAGTCGCCAGGGCCGCAATGGCCACACGGCCCTCATCCAGAATGTCGAGGAAATGCGCATAGCCTCGTCCACGTTCACCCAGCAGGTTGGCTTCTGGTACCTGGACGTTATCTAGGGTTAAGGGATGCGTATCTGAAGCATTCCAGCCAACTTTGTCGTAAGCTGGCTCAGCCGTAAACCCGGGGGTATCCGTCGGCACAATGATGGTGGAAATTTCATCTGGCCCGGTGACCGCGGTGACGGTAACCATAGACGTGATATCTGTACCAGAGTTGGTGATGAATTCTTTATTGCCGTTAATGGTCCACGTTCCGTTGTCCAACGTTGCCCGGGTCTGGGTGCCGCCGGCATCAGAACCAGCACCCGGTTCAGTGAGGCCGAACGCCGCCAAATGCTCGGCCTCGGCCAGGCTTGGCAGCCACTGTTGCTTTTGTTCTTCGGTGCCGAATTTCAGCAGCGGCATCATTCCCAGAGAAACACCGGCTTCTAAGGTAATAGCAACCGATTGGTCTACTTTGGCTACCTCTTCCAAGGCTAGACACAGGGTGAAGTAGTCCCCGCCCTGACCGCCGTATTCTTCGGGGATGGGAAGACCAAACAGGCCCATTTCACCCATCTGGGCCACAACTTCGTAGGGAAATGTTTTTTCTCGGTCGTGTTTCGCTGAAACCGGTGCAATGACTTGCTGCGCAAAGTCGCGAACTCCGTCAACCAGTGCGAGCTGTTCCTCATCGAGAAGATGGTCAAGTGACATGTCAAACCTTTCGTAGCTACCGCAGAATTATTCGTCATCGGTTGAATGCGCACCGGCGACAGTGAGAATGTTTTGGTCAAGTCCGACTTGTTGACCGTTGGTTACGTGAATGGTCACGATACCGTCAAGCGGTGCTTTAAGCTGGTGTTCCATTTTCATCGCCTCAATGGTGACCACGGGTTCACCCGCCGCGACCTGGCTGCCGTCCTGGACATGAACGGCGGTAACAGTACCGGGCAGCGGAGCCCGAACGTGCGGGTCGACACCACGTTCTTCCGCTTCCATTGAGTCGAGCGCATCGAGCACCTGTGCTTTGTGATCTAACACGACGACCATGCCGGTGAAACCATTCGATGCGAGCCAGACTCGTGTGCCCGCAGACGTCGGAGGTTCCGCGGTGAGTGTGACGAGTTCCACCCCTGTGGCATCTCGAAATACATACTCGTTGGGCTTACCGCTGGGAACCAGTTCACTCTCAAGATCCAGCGCGACCTCAATGCGCAGCGAATCTTCTGAGGGAAAGTCGACAACGTAAGTAATCGGTGAAGCTTCATACATTCGGAAGCCATCCGGCATCCATGCTGTCGAAGGAGCTTGATGACGTTGATGCAAGAATAGCGCGGCGATGCGGGCGTACCGCTCATCCGGGACGTTGAATTTCATCTCGGGAAGGCGGGCTTCGACCAACGTCGTATCCATCCGCCCGGCAACCACATCGGGATCCCGGAGCAGGTGTTGTAAATATTCCAAGTTGGTATTTACACCAAGCACAATCATTTCATCCAGTGCTTGGTCTAATCGGGCCAATGCCTGTGCACGATCGGCCCCGGTCGCAATGACTTTAGCCAGCATCGGATCAAACTCGGTGCCAATAACTGCCCCCTGCCGCAAGCCTGAATCCACCCGAACTCCGGCACCCCTGGGCTCAGTTAGATGTAACACAGTCCCAGTGGAGGGCATAAAACCAGCGGCCGGGGTCTCGGCATATACGCGAGCTTCGATTGAATGGCCCCTCATCGGCACATCCGATTGGCACAACGACAGCGGTTCTCCAGCTGCAATGCGAACTTGTTCTTCGACCAGATCGATGCCAGTGATCTCTTCTGTGACGGGGTGTTCTACCTGGAGACGGGTGTTCATCTCCATGAAATAGAACTTGTCAGGCTCAGCATCGGACACCAAGAATTCGACGGTTCCTGCCCCGACGTAATCGACGGATTTGGCAGTGTCTACGGCGGCTTGACCAATCCGCGCTCGGGTTTCCTCGGTCAATAGCACTGATGGTGCTTCTTCAATGATTTTTTGGTGTCGGCGTTGTAGGGAACATTCGCGTTCCCCGAGATGAATGACGTTGCCATGCGTATCGGCCAAGATCTGCACTTCAATGTGGCGTGGTGACCGGATAAGTTGTTCAATCAACAACGTGTCGTCGCCGAATGCTGCTTTCGCGACACGACGGGCCGTTGCCAGTTGCCCAGCAAGCTCATCGTGAGACTCTACGACGTGCATTCCTTTTCCACCGCCACCGGCAGATGGCTTGATCAGCATTGGAAACGTCATGTCACGGGTGGCCTCAAGGAGCTCCTCATCGCTGAGGTGAGCTTCAGAAACACCATCAACCATCGGCACACCGGCTTGGGCGACATGGTTCTTCGAACGAATCTTGTCACCCATAATCTCTAAAGCACGTTCATTGGGGCCGATAAAAGTGACGCCGGCTTGTCGGCATGCGCGGGCTAGCTCGACATTTTCAGAAATGAATCCATAGCCGGGATGTATCGCTTCGGCGCCGCTATCCAGCGCTGCTTGCACAACGGCTTGTGGATTCAGATAGGAATCCGTCGAAGTGGCGCCTAGGCGCAGCGCCTCATCGGCATACCGGACATGCGCGGCGTTTTGATCCGCGTCCGAATAGATAGCTACCGAGCGGATTCCGAGGTTATGTAAGGTTTTTGCGATTCGAATCGCAATTTCGCCACGATTGGCGATAAGAACTTTTGAAAACAGGTGCACAGAAATCACATCCGGAATAGGCCAAATTGAGGGTCTGGCAATGGGGTGCGGGAACAGACATCAAGTGCCATCGAGACAATCCTTCGGGTGTCCTGGGGCTCGATGATTCCGTCGTCCCAGAGTCGCGCGGTTGAGTAGTACGCCGAGCCTTGAGCGTTGTACTGGTCCAGTATGGGTTGTTTGAATTCAGCTTCTTCTTCAGCTGACCATTCTTGTCCGGCCGCTTCGTACTGATCACGTTTGACCGTGGCTAGCACCCCGGCAGCCTGGTCAGGTCCCATCACTGAGATCCGCGCATTCGGCCACATAAACAGAAACCGCGGCGAATATGCCCGACCACACATTGAATAGTTCCCGGCACCGAATGAGCCACCGATCACGACGGTGATTTTCGGGACGCGGGTAGTTGAAACGGCCGTGACCATTTTCGCGCCATTTTTGGCAATGCCCCCGGCTTCGTAATCCTTGCCCACCATAAAACCCGAAATGTTTTGCAAAAACAGTAACGGGATGCCGCGTTGATCGGCTAGTTCAATAAAGTGAGCACCTTTTTGGGACGATTCTGAAAATAAGATACCATTATTGGCGATAATGCCCACCGGGTGCCCATCGATTCGAGCAAATCCGGTCACCAACGTCGTGCCATAGTTTTGTTTGAACTCATGAAAAGTGTCTGCATCAACAAGTCGTGAGATGATCTCTCGCACGTCATAAGCAGTCTGTGGATCCGCGGGTAAAATCCCGGCAATCTCTTCGGGGTCATAGGCTGGGTCGAGCGCTTCCATCCTGTCCCAGATCCGCGGGGGAGTGGCCGGTAACGTTGCGACGATGTTACGCACAATTTGCAATGCGTGATCGTCATTCTCAGCGATATGGTCGGCTACTCCTGAGACTGAGGTGTGTACTTCTGCGCCGCCGAGTTCTTCAGAACTGACTTCTTCCCCCGTGGCAGCCTTAACCAGTGGGGGTCCACCTAAGAAAATCGTGCCTTGATTGCGCACCATGACCGACTCATCACTCATGGCCGGTACATACGCACCGCCTGCGGTCGATGAGCCCAACACCGCCGAGATCTGAGGGATACCTCGAGACGACAGCTGCGCTTGATTGTAAAAGATCCGACCGAAATGGTCGCGATCCGGAAAGACTTCATCTTGGCGCGGCAAGAAAGCGCCCCCCGAGTCCACTAAATAAATGCACGGAAGACGATTATCCAGGGCAATTTCCTGAGCGCGCAGATGCTTCTTGACCGTCATGGGGTAATAGGTACCACCCTTAACGGTGGAATCATTGCACACGATCATTACATAGCGTTGTTCAACCAATCCGATCCCGGCAATCAACCCGGCGGCTGGAGCATCACCGTCGTACATGCCAAATGCTGCCAGTGCACCAATCTCCAAAAATGGTGAGCCCGGGTCTAATACGCGCCGGACGCGCTCGCGGGGAAGTAATCGCCCCCGGTCAAGATGACGTTGCCGTGAGCGTTCCGAGCCGCCTTGAGCTACTTCAGCCACACGGTCGCGCAATTGTTGGCGCAGTTTATCGTGATAGGTAAAGTTTGCTTGATATTGCTCGGAGTTGGCATCAACCTGCGTGATCAGCTGTTGCATTCTTCTCCTGAAAGGGTGGACACAGCGGGAAATTCAGTTTATGGTGACTAACTGAGTTCAGAATAGTAATGGGGAATGTATTTGTCTAGTGCTGAAATGAAAACCTCGGACAGCCGCGTCAAGACCCAACGCCAGCTCGAGAAAGAAAAGCGGCGAGAACAGCTACTCGCGGCAGCAGGCCGGCTCTTTGCTGAGCGTGGCTTTGCCGCGGTCTCCCTTGATGAAATCGGAGCTGAAGTTGGGGTCACAGGTCAAGCAATCTATCGACACTTTGACTCCAAGCAGGATATGCTCGGCGTCTTGATCGGGCAGGCAAGTAGCTACCTCCTGAGGACCGGTAAGGAGCTCGAGTCCAAATACAGCGACGCGGTAGAGAGACTGCAGCATCTTGTCGAGCTGCAAACCGAATTTGCCCTTAGTTCCTCAGACATCATTCGTGTCCAAGACCGGGACTTGGCGGCTGTGGAAGAGCGTAAGCAGCGTGAAATTCGTCGAACCCAGCGAGAATATATCGATATCTGGGTGCGGGCTATGCAGGATGTGCATCCGCAGGAAACGGATGATCAGCGTCTCGTTCGGGCCCACGCGCTGTTCGGGCTCATCAACTCAACGGGCCACTCGTTTCGGGGGATGGCGAAGCGTAAACAGACCGGTAGTTTTTTGGCATACCTGAAGAGGATGTTGCCGCAGATGGCTATGGAAGCCATCCATGCTGCGCCTGAAGAATAACCGCCCTGCTCTTCTGGTGACTGAGATCACAATTTGCTACATTGTGGGACGAATCGGAGACCTTTCCAAGGAAGATGGTTATGACAGAACAACTTACGCACTCTTACGCGGCCGGCGCCACGGATGTGCCCTTGATCGAAGAAACTATCCCGATCAATCTGGCAAAGACCGTTGCCGCGTACCCGCAAAATATTGCTCTCATCGATGCAGCGGCGGAGCGACAATGGACCTACGAACAGTTTTATGGTGATGTTCGGAGGCTCGCCACCGGACTGCACCGTGCCGGTGTCGTCACCGGAGAGCGCGTAGGAATCTGGGCCTTGAATCGGTGGGAATGGCCTGTGGTCCAGTATGCGACTGCCGAGCTCGGGGCAATTCTGGTCAATATCAATCCGTCTTACCGCCAGCACGAACTAAACTACGTGCTAGAGCAGGCAGGCATCACCACACTTATCTCTTCTGAAGAGATCCCCACTGCAAATTACCCACGCATGATAGAGCGCGCTCAGCAGGAATTGGGCCTGCTGGAACGCATTATCATCATGAATTCTGAATCCTGGGATGAGGTCTTTGACGTCGAACCCGACGACGCGGCCTTGGATGCTTTGCAGGCAACCTTGAACAACACCGACGCGATTAATATCCAATACACCTCGGGGACCACGGGCTTTCCGAAGGGTGCGACTCTCTCGCATCGAAACATTTTGAATAATGGCTTCTTCGTCGGCGAGATCAATCGCTACACCGATCAGGACCGCATTTGTATTCCTGTCCCGTATTATCACTGTTTTGGCATGGTCATGGGAAATTTAGCAGCCACGAGCCATGGCGCAACAATGGTCATTCCTGGGCCCTCCTTTAACCCAGCACAAACACTAGCCACCGTAGAACAATATCAATGCACTTCCTTGTACGGGGTGCCAACGATGTTCATTGCTGAACTGGCTCTAGACAACCTTGCAGACTATGACCTTTCATCACTGCGCACCGGGATCATGGCCGGTTCACCTTGTCCCGATGAGGTCATGCGACAGGTGATAGACACCATGCACATGGAAGAGGTCACGATTTGCTATGGCATGACTGAAACATCGCCGGTATCCATGCAAACCCGGCCCGATGATGACCTCCAACTCCGGGTCTCAACGGTTGGCAGACCCAGTCCACACGCCGAAATCAAAATTATCGATCCCGCCACCGGGGAAACCTTACCGATCAATACGGACGGGGAGCTGTGCACGCGAGGCTACCTTGTGATGAAAGGCTATTGGAATCAGCCAGAAAAGACCGCCGAGGTCTTGGGCGACGATGGTTGGCTGCGTACCGGAGATGTGGCACGAATGGATGAAAATGGGTACGTCCAGGTGACAGGCCGGATGAAAGATATGGTCATTCGCGGTGGTGAAAACATCTACCCCCGAGAAATCGAAGAGTTCCTCTACACCCATCCAGATATTCTTGATGCGCAAGTTATTGGGGTGCCAGACGAACGCTATGGGGAAGAACTCATGGCGTGGATTCAATTACGCAAAGGTGCGCCAAAACTTACCGCCGCTGCCCTTCGGGAGTTCGCTTTAGGCTCGTTAGCCAAATATAAGATCCCGCGTTACGTCCACATCGTCGAAGAGTTCCCGACAACGGTTACCGGAAAAGTGCGCAAAGTCGCCATGCGCGAAACCTCCGTGGAGCTTCTAAAACAAGGTGGTGTGGTTGATGATTATCGGGCGACGCATGTGTAGCACAATGGCAATAGTTCCGACTCCTTGACTTCACGCCCTAGACTAGATGGGGTCGAAACCGACGAGTTTCGATCCCATCTTTATGAACTCTTGGTTTTAGAACTAAAGGCGTGTACCCCATATGACGGATACTTCACATCTCCTACAGGAGGTTTCACCGGACGACGAAGCGGCGGTTGAACAAGCGGTGCAGGCCGCCCTGGCGGCTTTTGAAGCGGCCACCGATCTTGAGGAACTCAAGGCGGCCCGTATTGCCCACACCGGTGACCACGCACCGCTCACGTTAGCCAACCGGAAAATCGGTAAGCTCGACAAATCCCAAAAGGCTGACGCCGGGAAACGAATGGGCAAAGCGCGCGGGAAAATTAGTAAAGCGCTCGCCGAACGTGAGGCCCAATTGCAGGCGGAGCATGAAGCCCGCATGCTGGTGGAAGAAACTGTCGACGTCACGACAGTGGTGCGTCGTCGTCGGCACGGGGCCCGTCATCCGTTGGAGCTGCTGCAGGAACGCGCCTCCGATATTTTTGTCGGGATGGGTTGGGAAATCGCCGAAGGTCCCGAGTTGGAATCC
>JAJUIX010000235.1 GCA_029267455.1 Enteractinococcus sp.
GCTTCATGAGATATGAGACCAAGCTGAGCCATCACTATGCCGATACCTGCGGCCACTAATAGCTGATACCACGATGGACCCAAAATGATTATCAGTGCAATGAGCGCTGCCATCGCAAACGTCCACCCGAGAACCATCCCCCAGGTAAACCAGTACCGGGGGCGGACCAGTTGAGCATCATGAATCTCTTGACTAAGTTGGCGATATGCCGCTGCATATCGATCCGCAGCGCGCATGGCGGGACTCCTGATCAATCGCACTGTCCACTTAGGTGGGCGAGAACCCAGCCCTAAACGGGATGTGACGCAACTGATTTTATCAGGATGACGTCATCGCCTCATAGAGCAACGACAAATCTTCTGGGCTCATGATGTTGGACCCCGTCACGAGCTTTGCGGCACGTCATTCAACTTCTACCTCGCAGAGATTAGGCCCGCTCAAGCAGTGCTTCGATGGCCACACCATCTGGCAGTGCCCCGTATTCCCAACCCCGATCGCGAGCCAGCCGGGCAAGCGCAAACGCATCAGCGACTTCTCGCGGTGCGTGGTTCAATAGCACAGCCGCTTGCAGCATCAGCGCCAACTGCTCCACCAGCACGCGGCCTTGACGTTGCAGACCTGCCACAGCTGAAGCGTCCTGCGATGACAAGATATTCAGTGCCTGCTGTACATCTGCAGCGAGCGCCTCGTACCGGGCATCGTAGAGATCATTGATTCCCAGCGCGGACTCGAAGAAAGCCATAAGGTGTTTAGCACTGTGCGGGTCACGTCCCATGGCGCGCAGCACATCGAGCACGATGACGTTGCCGGAGCCTTCCCAGACTGCCAACACCGGTTGTTCGCGATAGCGTCGAGCAAGCGGAAAGTCTTCGGTGTAACCGTTACCACCGAGGCATTCCAGGGCCTCGTAGGCATGGCCGGGTCCGCGCTTGCAGATCCAATATTTCGCGATCGCGGTAGCAATCCGGCGGAACGCTTTACCTTCAGATGATTCGTCGTCATGAGCCGCTGCCAGGTGCATCATGGTCCACGTGGCGGCTTCGGATTCCAACTGCAAATCCGCAACGACGGAGCGCATCAGCGGCTGGTCGATAAGTTTGGTACCGAAAACGCTTCGATTGTGGGCATGCCAGGCGGCCTCGGCGACCGATTGTCGCATCCCTGCCGTCGAGCCAATTACGCAATCCAGGCGAGTTCGGGCCACCATCTCAATAATGGTGTGTACTCCCCTACCGGGTTCTCCGACCAGCCAGCCGCGGGTGCCGTAGAGTTCAATTTCTGATGAGGCGTTGGACTTATTACCCAGCTTATTTTTCAACCGTTGAATGAAAAACGGATTACGTTCGCCACCTGGCAGCACACGCGGCACCAGGAAGCAGCTCAGCCCCTGGGGCAAATGGGCTAGCACGAGAAACGCATCGGACTGCGGTGCCGAACAGAACCACTTATGGCCGGTCAAGACGTAGTGATCACCGCATGGTGTGGCACTTGTGGTGTTTGCCCGCACATCCGAACCGCCCTGCTTTTCGGTCATGGCCATCCCGAACGTGACGGCTTGTTTTTCGGCCGGATCGATCAGCCGGGGATCATAACCGGTGTTGGTGAGTTTGGGGACCCAGAATTCCTCGAGTTCGGTTCCCATAAGCGACGGCACAGCAGCGTGGGTCATCGAAACCGGGCAGGCGTGGCCAGGCTCGATCTGGGCGAACAAACTAAAACGTGCGGCGCGTTCGGCGTTGGCTCCAGCACCGGCGTGTGTCCAAGCAAAACTGTGTGCACCATAGCTCAGGGCCTCACGCATGATGTCGTGATAGGCCGAGTGAAACTCCACGTGATCAATCCGATGACCCCACCGATCATGGGTATGCAGCACCGGCGTGTGAGTATTGACGATCTCGGCGGCATGCTGGAAGGCTTCGGTACCGACATGCTCCCCGATTTCATCAAGCGTCGCCGTCGCGGCATTTGGTGCATACGTGGCCACTGCTTCAACTAACGCCTGATTTTTACGGTACTCATGTATATTGACTCTTGGTTCGGCTTGGTTTTGCACCGTGTGCGTGGTTTCAGGAAACGCGCCCATAGTGTTCCTCCGAGGTCGTTCTTGAGATGCCGACCAAACGGCGGCACAGCGCTTGTAGTTCCGCGATGAAATCGTCGACAGCCAGCTCGTCGCCATTGCTGGCGGTATTGTTATGTAATCGGGGTAGCAAGTTTTCGACTACCGCACCGGTAATGGCCGTGCCGAGCAGTTGCGTATTTTGGGCAGGGAGCTGTTCGGTGATAATGGCCTGATCCAACCGAACCGCGATCGTGGACGCCCACTTTCGGCGAAATAGTAAGCGTTCTTCTTCAACCAGCGCAGGTACCGCTTCGAATAACAATGCATCCGCTTGGCGAGGCCCGGCCAGCGAGCGGCGGGTTACGACTTCGATACCGGCATCAAGCGCAGGACCAATCTCAGTGTGACGGTCTAGCGCTGCCCGAAAGATCGCTAATTCCCTGTTGGCCACGTGTGCGAA
>JAJUIX010000201.1 GCA_029267455.1 Enteractinococcus sp.
AAGTCATCGGTGACGGGGACGATATTTGCCCCCGCCCAACAGGCCGCCAACAGTTTGTCAGGCGCGGTGGGGTCGAAGATGCCGAGAAAGATACCGCGGGCAAAGCCTCCGATGGGTCCAGCTCGACGGCCGGTGTCCAAGATGGATTGCACATACGCGTTGGTGACCGGGTTTTCAGCGACAAGTTGACCGAGGGCAGCGGTGTCTGAGTTGGCAAGAATGCGCACGGTATCACCGGTTGCTTGTGCCACAGTGTGTTCGGCATCGAGCAGCCAACGTAGTGTACGGGTCAAATGCCGCAACGTCACCCTTTCTTTAGAACAGTGTTACCGGTTTGAGGATGTCGGCAACGATCAACAATACCCCCATAGTTAATAATAGGCCGAACACAACGATCGTTAGCGGGAACATTTTCGCGATGTCAAACGGGCCTGGATCGGCTCTACCGCGCAGTTTGGCCCATCCTCGCCGGAGAGCCTCCCACAGTGCTCCCGCCACGTGTCCCCCATCGAGGGGCAAAAGGGGAATGAGGTTAAATACCATCAGGGCTACATTGAGTCCGGCAATAAGGGACAGCAACATGGCCGCACGGTCTTCCAGGGGGATGTCCTGTTGAGCTGCGGCTTCCCCAGCGATGCGGCCCACACCTACAACGGAGACTGGGCCGGTGGGGTCGCGTTCCCCATCCGTTAACAGTACCTGGGCAGTATCCCAAAGTTTGGCCGGAAGCACGGTGATAACCGAGAAGGTTCCGGCGATTTGGTCTCCTACAACGGAAAACGCCGCGGTGACGGGTTGTTGTTGATTTTCAACCAACGAGGACATGCCGATGAAGCCAACCGGTTCTGTTTCGACCTCGCCAGTGGAATCAGTGACCGGTTGGTTGAACCGGTCTACTACGGGTCGCTCTGTGAGCACCGGCGTAATCGTCTCTTGGATTGGTTGACCGTCGCGCAGGTATGTAATAGGAGTTTCGGTGTTAGCACGTTGTCGGATCGCTGCAGACAACTCGTCCCAGTCATCAACTGGCTCATTGTTAAAGTGAGTGATCTCGTCACCTGGGCGCAAACCGGCTTCCCATGCCGGTGAGGGGTTATCTTCCGGCCCGCATTCCGCTTCGAGTGCACTGGCGTCGGTCGTTTCGGTCATGCACTCGAAGACATCATGGACTTTTGTCGTGGGTGTGGCCACTCCGAAAGTGGTCACTAGGAGCGCAGTAATCACCAGGGCAATGACCAAATTCATGAAGGGCCCGCCGAGCATGATGATAATGCGTTTCCAGACGGGTAAGGAAATAAATGTCCGCCCGGTATCTTCTTCAGTGAGTTCTGCCGCGGCGTCGGCGCGTGCCTGGTGAGCGATGGTCTGAAAATATTGCTTTCGTGCTTTTGATGGCTCCTGCCCGGGTTTATTCGGCGGAAGCATGCCAATCATCGAAACGTACCCACCCAGCGGGATCGCTTTGATGCCGTATTCGGTTTCGCCCTTGGTGGTCGACCACAAAGTTTTGCCAAACCCGATCATGTATTGGGTGACTCGTACGTTAAAGAGTTTGGCTGGTACCAGGTGACCGATTTCGTGAAGGGCAATGGACACGGCGATTCCCACGACCATGATGAGAATGCCGATGATGGCAAAAACGAGCGTCATGCTGTTCCTAGTCGAGTACTACCAGCAGTTCAACGACCGCCAGTAGGAAGGCATCGACTTGGGCTTCGTCATAACCATGCGGCCCTTTTTCCGCGCGGAAAGTGGCATTTCGGACATCCTCAATGCGGATGTGTTCTTCATCCTGCAAGTGGCCAGTAATTCTGGCCATACACACTTCCACGTCGTCAACGTTATACCCTTGTACCCCGGCATCTGCTGGCCGGAATTTCTCGCCGCGGGGGCGTTCGAGTCGACCGTTGAGTTCTTCGAGCCGATCGATAAGCTGCAGGTCCCAGGCTTGTTGCCCATATCTGCCGATGTATTCGTCTCGTTCAGCACGACGGAGCGCATCTTCTAGCCGTTCGAGTACCTGGTCTACCTGGTCCGTGCGGTACCCACCCCGAACCAGGTCGAAGGTTTTTGCTTGCACGATTTCTGCACTGAGACCGGATTCTGTTTCGTAAGCATCACGTGCGGCCTCGATAAATTCATCGACCTGTCCGGTGTGGTAGCCAAATTCACGTTTGGGGACGGTTGTGAATGGGGAGGCAGTTTGAGTTTTTGCTGACACAGTACTTCCTTTGACGCTCTAGCCCAGAATCAGTGGTAAGACCACCACAAAGAGGGTATATCCAACTGGTACCGCAAACACAATCGAGTCTAAACGATCCATGACGCCTCCGTGTCCCGGCAGAGTATTACCCATATCTTTAACACCGAAGTCACGTTTGACCATTGAGCCAGCAAAGTCCCCGGCAGTGGCGGCCAACATGAGCACGGGGCCAATGATGAGTCCGACCCACCAAGGATAGTGGAGTAGATAGTGCGTCAGGAGCACAGCGACGGCACTTGCTCCGAGGAGCGAGCCGAAGAATCCTTCCCAAGATTTCTTCGGTGAGATCTTTGGCACCATGCGATGCTTACCCAGCGTGGCACCGATGATATAGCCGAAGGTATCACTTGCAACAACAGCCAGTACGGTGGTCATTAACAGCGCACTGCCGTTTGGTTCTTGATGCAGGGTAATACCGAAGGATAAGAAAAATGGGACCCAGAGGATGGCTAATAAAGTAGTGGCCATCGAAGCGGCAGGACGATCGGGCTCTCCCACGGCCGTCCAGAAGACGCTAAGCAATATTCCACCGAATAGCGCAAAGACCATCGCATCGATCCCACCAAACCACGCGGCCGCGGGGATACCTAAGCCTGCTACCCACGCCGGTGTCAGCGCCAGGTGGATGTTTTTCGTTTTTGCGACCTGGGCGAGTTCCCAAACCCCAAGGGGTATGAGTACTGCGACAAAAAGAGCTAATACCACCGGGAACCAGAAAATCCCTAATGCTGCGATACCCAAGAGCAACAGACCGACCGCAATTGCCGCCGGTAAATTACGACCGGCCCGCGAAACGGGCTCGGATGCTGGTTCCGCGGGCACCGGCTCGGGAGGTGTCGCTTCGTCAGTTTCGGCCTGCTTGACTGCCAATACTGTGGGTTCTTCCGGATCGATATCGG
>JAJUIX010000240.1 GCA_029267455.1 Enteractinococcus sp.
GTGAGGTCTTCGACCTTGCGCGGTGTTTCGAGTTTCTCGCCACCCAGTCTCGTGTATTCCAGATAGAACGGGAACATACTCTTGATGACTTTGCCCACCGGATTGATGGTGGCGTGTCCGTCATCCCCGATGCCTTTAGGCTGGATACCTTGAATGGCCGCCAGGGCGCTTTCTGGCCGCACGATTTCTTTGGGTGGGATATACCCGTAGCGCAGCAATTCCCGGATCCCCGTACCGGAAATATTGATGCGGTAGCGAACGTCGTCATTGCCGACCGTGCGCGAGGTAGCATGCGTGGCTGCTCTGGTGTCATAGAAGACTTCATGGAAGAGCCGGACGTCAATACCAAGCTCTTCTTGAGTGTATTCACTGAAGACGGTGTGGCCGGCGTATTTGTCATAGAAATCGCCGATGCCGGCGTGGTCACGCCCAATGAGCGCATGCGTGCACCCGTAGTTTTTCATAATCAATGCGTGAAGAATGGCTTCGCGCGGACCGGCGAAAATATAGGTGACGCGCAGCGGGGACAGGATGGAGCGATCCTTGGGATAGTAGGTGTCCAGCACGTTCTGGTAGCCGCGAATACGATATTCGTGACGCACATACTCGCGCTTGGCCATCTCGACCAGCGGCTGTAAGAACAATCCATCGACTTCTTCTAACGCGTTGCGGTGGATGTACTCATGGCCTCGGTGCAACGGGTTGGCGCCGGTGATGAACCCGGCCACTGAAGTGAACTGTTTTTCCTCATAGAACAGTTTCCACGTGTCTTTGGGTTCCAGGCGCAGCTTTTCGAATGGGCCCCAGTCGACACGATTCAACAGGTGTAGCGTACCCCCGAGCGCGGTGTCCCCCATCCGACGGTAAATGGAGTCCACACCCGGGTGTTTCCGATCGGTGGTGCCAAACAGATGCTCGGCCCGGTGTTCCCGATCGTATGCAAAGATGTCGTCGATATCCAGGATAGCCACGGGCTCGTTGTCGCCATCGACTAGCGCTACCTGATCGCCCACGGAAAGTTTTGAGATGATCTCCTGGTTGATGTTGCCCGTCGGGGCAAAACTTAACGGGACCGGCCACACCGTGCCGTCGGTCAGTCTGCCCGTCTCCAGCACCGAGAGATAATCGCGTTGGTTCATGAAACCACGGTTTGGCGAGAGCACGCCGGTGGTGATCATTTCAATGGTGATGATTGCTTCCAGATCAACCCGGATACTCGGCAGCGTTTTGGCGTGTTCAATTTCTGCGGCGCGAGACTCTTCCGGGACCACCTGGTTCACCAGCACTCCCCCGTGCGGTGTCTGTGGATAGGTGGTGGTCAGGGTTTCAGAAGTGGTACTCATAGAATCAACTCATTCCCTTCAACATAATGTGGTGATGTAGTTCACACATTAGTCTGGCCGAAAGAACCGATTCTGTCACTTCTTAATCGACTTCAACGTCGCCCGCAATCATTGAGCCCGCATAGCTGCGAGCGCTAGACCGCTTTTCGTAGTTGCACCTGAGGAACCCGTTGAGTCAGCGTCTGGGTGTCGTAGCGTTTCAGCACCCATAGCGCGAGGAGCCATGGGAGCACCCCGTAGGCTACCTGGGCCATGAAGCTGCCCGAGGACAGCACGAGGTAAGACTGCCAGGCGTTAGCGTATCCGTGCAGGAGGACGATCCAGAAAAGGCTTTGGGTGTTGTTATAAAGCCAGGTCAACACGATGGTGTAGCCCACGATGCCGATAGTGAGCCCGAGCAGCGAAAGCATGGCTTGCGGGATGGTCGCTTGTTGCGCCAGCAGGGGTAGCAAAACCACCGAAGGCAGGTGCCATAGGCCCCAGGCGATCCCAAGAATCCAACTCGCTCTCTCGGCCGTCCGGGTCTTCTGCAAATGTGGCAATGCGAAACCACGCCATCCAAGTTCTTCCGCCAATCCGGTGCAGACCACCAGGAACAGCAGAAACGGGACCGCCAGAGCCACCGGGACCAGGAAAGTATAGGTCGGAAACGTCATCCCGCCAAGCAGTGTTCCGACTACGACGGCGGTGATGCTCAGAGCGATGGGGAATACCAAGATGAATGCCATTCATTTGGCAGGAATCCGGACCTTCACGAGCCGCCGTGCCAGATCTCGTAACCCCGTCCGGCCTGACACTACTGCAATCGCGATGACGCCAGCCACGGACGGCCCGAAAGAAAAACACAGCAACAGCACGGCCAATGCGACCCCCGGTTCCAGCTGTCCGGCGGCTAAGCCTCCGAGCAGTAGGAAGTTTGTCTCGTTGGTCGGGATATAGCCTCGGGGTACGAGATACAAGTACGCGGGAACCTGGACAGCCCAGGTGATGGCGTAGGCCAAGAACAGAAAAAGCGGCCAGGCCCAACGGTCGCGGACCGATGTCTCCATGA
>JAJUIX010000148.1 GCA_029267455.1 Enteractinococcus sp.
GGCGGATCATGGGTGCACTCGGAGGTATGGCCGCCGAAGAGGAAATCTTTGGCGTCATCACGACCGGCGCCGAATCGGATCTGGAAACCGTTACCGCGATTGCACGGAACATGGTTGGTCGCTGGGGTATGTCGCCTGCGGTTGGCCCAGTCCAGGTGTATCCCCAAGAAGGCGATCCCCGTCAGCACGGCGCCTCGGAGAGCCTCCTGAAACAGGTCGATGATGAAGTCGCTCAGCTGATCGCAGACTGTTATGAAGAGACCAAGCGCCTCCTCCGGGAGAATCGAACGGCCCACGACAATCTCGTGGCTGCTCTGCTCGAGCACGAGAGCCTAGACGAACAGCAGGCATATGAAGCCGCAGGACTGGAGCATAAACCTGCTCCGCCGTTGTTAGTCGGTGCACGCCCCACAACTGATCACGCTGAGCATCGCTCAGATGCTCAGCGGGCGCCAAAGGACAATTCCGACGATCTCAAGGGATACCAGGACGGTTCCAGGCACTAACCCGGTGCAGGCAGGGAGTCGTCTAGTTCGACTGCGTGGTCTGCGGCAGGTCCTGTTTGAACTGGGAGACAGCCAGCAGGCCAACCCCGAGCACCACCACGTGCAGTACCAGTGACAGTCCCATCGCGGCAGAGAACTCGAAGAATTCCAAGTTGATCTGCATCATCGCTCCAAGAGCGGCGGCACCAATGACGGCCCCGACCTGTCGGGAGGTGTTGTACACCCCAGAACCAGCTCCCACCAGTTCCGGTGGGAGCTGTCGCATTGAGATTGCCGAGTTTGCCGACCAGGACATGGCATTGGCTGCCCCTTGAAACATCATCGGAACTACCAGCCAACCGACGGGGACCTCGGCGGCGATCAGCACGGCAAATAGTGCCATCGATGTCATCATCGAACTCAGCCCAAATTTGGAAATACGTCCGGGTGGCAGCCGGTCTGTCAGTCGTCCCAGCAGTGGGGCGCTGACAACCGAGACGGCAGCCATTGGCAGCATCAATAAGCCGGCTGCTTGGGCGGAAAGTCCTGCACCCAGCTGCAGATACAGCATGATCGGTAAGTTCATCGAATACACGGCAAAGCCCAGGGTCGATACAGAGATCGAACCCCACCGGAAGTTGTTAATCGAAAATAATTTCGGAGGGACCAGCGCCTCCTCACCACGGTGTTGCGCTCGGTATTGCAGCCAAATAAACACCGCCAGGCAGACCAGACCTACGACCAGGATGCCAAATAGCCACAGTGGCCAGTCCAACTCCGGGCCCTGCTGGAGGGTCACCACGATGGCCAGTACAGCGATGAGAGACAATGCTGCGCTTGACGGGTCTATTCGAGAGACAGCGGTGGGCAGTTTTGGCACCCACAGCGCCACCAAGATGAACGCCAAGAGGCCGAAGGGAACGTATAAGAAAAAGACTGAACGCCAGCTAATCCCACCGACTAGTAAGCCCCCGACGACCGGGCCGAATAAGCCCGATGAGCTGGCCACTGCGGACCATACACCCATCGCAGCACCGCGCTTCGTGACCGGGAAAATTCGGTTGATCACGCTCAGCGGTTGCGGATTGAGTAAGGATGCGCCGAATCCTTGGATGGCTCGGGCGAAGATTAACCATTCAATAGTGGGAGCGAACGCGCATGCGGTTGCGGCCAGCACGAAGATCGCCATGCCCATCAGGTACACATTACGCTGACCGTAGCGATCGCCGAGACGTCCGGTAACCAATAAGGGTACGGCAAAGGTCAGAAGGTAGATCGCCGAGACCCACACCGCTTGATTGACGGAAGCATCTAAGTCTTCGGTGATTTGGGGGAGCGCGACGGCGACCAGTGACTGATCCATCAACGTAATAAAAAGGCCTACACACAGGGCACCGAGAGCTTTCCACACGCAGGTCATGGTATGGCCCTGACATGGAAACGTCAAAGCATGCTCGTTGAAAATCGCGTCCCGCGAGGTAGTTCCAAAAAACGGGTCGCAAGGTTCGGCCTCGCCAGTCGCAGTCTGTTCTTCCCCCTTCCGAAAGATGGAGGGGTCTACATACCCGAATGGGATAGAAAGCTTTTAAAATAAGCAGAAGGTTCTTATCTACGCAATATTGCTGTAAAATCTAGCCTGACTCTGAGTCTAAAGCATGAGTCAACTCATCACCATACCAAAACTATAAGATTCACTCAAACTATAAAATATACACCGGAAGAGACTTATTCTTATGGCAAATGTTCTTGTGCTTGCACCTCACGCTGACGATGAAACGCTTGGAGCGGGAGGCACGATTGCCAAACACGTTGACGAGGGAGACGACGTTTCTGTTGTTATAGCAACTGGTCCAGGTGCAGCAGCAGAGGAGCATCCATTATTTACGCAGGAAGAATTCGATACGGTGCGCTCGGAAGCCTCACAGAGTTTAAAAGGGCTGGGAGTCTCCACAGTAACCTTTGGCGACTTGCCTGCAGTTACCTATCCGCAGGAACCTATATGGCAAGTCAATAAGGAAGTGCACCGTTTAATTGCCGCCCATGAACCGGAGATTTTGTATGTCCCGTTTCCTTACGATCTCCACGGGGATCACCGTGCACTCTTTCACGCAGCAAGTGTCGCTTGGCGACCCAATACGGGGATGGGGCGCAAGATAAAACGGGTACTCGCCTACGAAGTGCAGTCAGAGACCCACTGGAATGCGTCGTATCTTGAGCCAGGATTTACCCCGAACATCTGGGTGAGTTTGAGCGAAAGCCAGCTGGAGAGGAAGCTGGACGCACTCTGTGGTTACGCCTCACAGATGTACCCTTTTCCTCACGCGAGATCAGTCAAAGCCATCGAGCACCTTGCCCGATGGCGAGGGAGCCAACAAGGCCTCGACGCAGCGGAGGGATTCGTCCTCATTAAGGAAACCTGGTAAAGCCGACCAGAAAAGATCATCATGAACAGTTCTCAAACACTCACTCAGCAAAGCGATCAAAGCACCGTTCAGCCGGACACGTTGCGTTCAACAGAACTATGGGTTCAGCAGGAAATGCTCAACCGTCACAACTCATTCTACGAGAAATACGGCAAGCGGGCATTCGATATATGTGTGGCAACGGCTGCGGGCATAGCTGTGGCCCCAATCGTAGCTACCGCAGCACTGGCAGTGAAAATAGAAACCCCCGGGCCAGTCATTTTTACTCAACAACGACTCGGTCGAGGTGTGAGCACCTTCAACATCTATAAGTTAAGAACCATGCGGCACGGCAACCGTTCAACTGGAGAAGTCCTTCCTGGAAATCCGGATACGACAAGAGTTGGACGAGTATTGCGGCGGTTGAAGATCGATGAGCTCCCACAAATTTACAATGTGCTTCGCGGGGAAATGAGCATCGTTGGGCCTCGCCCCTTTCTGGAGGACTCGATTGAGGACTTGACCGAAGATGGCATTCATAGATTTCTCGTCAAGCCGGGTCTGACCGGTCACGCTCAGACCAACGGGAACATTACCCTGAGCTGGCCCGTGAGATGGCGTTATGACAGGGCTTATGTCGATAACGTGTCGTTTTTGTTTGATACCAAAATTCTGCTGAAAACCTTGTCAGTCATCCTTTTCGGCGAAAAACCTACGGAGCAAGAATAATGCGCACACCGACAATACGGGCTGCGGTGGTTGGAGCTGTGGGCAGTAGTGCAGTAGCAGCACGTCACATTGCAAAAAGCGGTATCCAACTTGTCGGCATAGCTGGCCATGAACCTCGCAACGAAGAGTCTCATCTACGCAGACTTGCAGAAGAACTGAAAGTAGATTTTGTCGGATTCGACCGCGTGAACGACGAATCGGTCGTTCACCAACTTCATGACTGGGACATTGATTTCCTGTTCGTTGTAGGACTCTCCCAATTGGTTTCATCCGAGATCCAGTCCACTGCCCGTAGAGGATGCATCGGATATCACCCTACAGCGCTCCCGAAAGGTAGGGGCAGAGCGCCCGTCGCGTGGATTACTCTTGGTCACGTTCCGGCTGCTTCGACATTATTCGAAATTGCAGAGGGTGCTGATAGCGGGGGCATTCTAGAGCAAGTTCCGTTTCAGGTTACGGAAGAGATGGATGCGGCGGACGTTGTAGAGGAGTGCTTGCGAACCCTCGCCCAAGCGATGGATCAGTTACTCCCTAA
>JAJUIX010000195.1 GCA_029267455.1 Enteractinococcus sp.
CACATGCGTGCTGGTTTGGCCATGGGCCCGTCAAAGAAATTGCCAACTCCGTTGGCGGCGCCCAGGGTGCGAACATACGCGGTCAAGATGGCGAAAGCAGCAGCAGACCAGCCCAACACCACGCCCCAGTCGACACTGCCGATTGTCCAAATCCCCAAGGTGGCGTACCCGGCTGTGGCGAGGAGGACGAGATCGGCGAGCCGATCAGGTACTTCGTTGAACAGGTCTCCGGTGGGCGTGTGCAAACCTTTCTCAACCGCCAGCATGCCATCGAGCATGTTTAGCAGCAGCCGCAACGGTATGCATACGGCGGCAACTATAAGCCAGGCAACCCGCGCGCCATCTGTGGCCACGAGTGCTGAACACAAGAAACCAAGGCCCCCGATGATCGCAAAAACTACGGATCCGACCGAAACTCGGTTCGGAGTGAGTTTCGCGGCGACCATGGCATCGGCAAGTTTTGCCGCCCAGGTGCTCGATCGTTGGGGAATGGCTCGCCGATCCGTGCCGTGGGGCGTATTCGATTCCAACATAAATCCTCGGGGAGACAGTGATGAGAGTACTGCTCTAGTGTAGGCGCTGCGTTAGGCTGACTCCTAGATATTTATTACCCGCCCTATCTGAGAGTTGATGCCAGATGTTCCGCAAATGTTTCGACCACGCAGTGGCCGCCACATGGGGAGTCGCTGAAGCAACGATCTTTTTCATTGTCCCGGACTTATGGACCAGCTGGTTGGCGCTCCATAATCCGCGTCGGGGCTTCGCGACGACGGTTTCAGCATTGGCCGGTGCCCTAGTTGGCGGTGCGACCACCTATCAGATGGCTCAACGCATGGATCCCGAAGATACCAAGCGTGTGCTGAGTTCGATTCCGGGTATTTCTGAGCACATGATTGCTGATGTGGAACGCGAGCTCGATGAAAAGGGTTGGACCGCTTTAGTCATGGGCCCGACCCGTGGGGTGCCGTATAAGATTTACGCCCGGACGTTGGCCCACGGCAATGCCCCGTTTGGAACATTCATGGCCTTATCCGTGCCTGCGCGGATGGGGCGCTTCCTCGCGGTCACCGGGGGAGTGGCAGCACTTGGCAAGCTGGCGGAGCGCCGAGGGCTGGGGAAGAAAGGCAAAACCGGCCTCTTTATTGGTGGGTGGACCGCATTCTATACCTGGTATTTCACAGCAGGTCCGGGGAAACGTCCCCCGCAACAGCCCTAGCGGCAACTTCATACAGCTCCCATTGCTCGTCTCAGCTCAGCGTATTGGCTAGACTTCTAGCTATTAGAAGTTGTCGTAGCTAGGGAGCATTCACATGACACTCGAAATACCACACAGCGACTACTACCGTTTCGCACAGAAATTCTCCGTAGAAGATCAAGCCATGCTTGCTCAACTGCGCACATTTCTCAACGACCGCGTCGCCCCACGCGTCAATGACCTCTGGGCCAAGGAAGAATTCCCTTACGATCTTGTGCAACCACTTGCAGATATGGGGCTCTTCGGGCTGCCTTTCAAAGACTCGAAACACTATCACGGTGATGCCTTCTTCCGCGGCTGGGTCTCGTTCGAAATAGCCAAAGTCGATGCCTCCCTTGCAACCTTCTTAGGCGTGCAGGCGGAATTATCCACCGGAAGCATTGCGCTGTGCGGTTCTTCAGAGCAGGTGCGCGAGTGGATCCCTCGACTCACCGATGGCTCGACCATTGCTTCTTGCGGTATTACTGAGCCGGGGTCGGGTTCTGATACGGCACGCGGTATGCAGACCACTGCGAAGCGAGAGGGCGACTCGTGGGTACTCAACGGTCAGAAGCGCTGGATCGGCAACGCCACGTGGGCCGACATCTGCGTTATCTGGGCCCGCGACGTTGAAGATAATCAAGTCAAAGGCTTTATCGTACCGACAGACACCCCTGGTTTTACCGCAACGAAAATCGTCAACAAACAATCGCTACGCATCGTCCAGAACGCCGACATCGTGCTCGATAATGTGCGAGTGAGCGATGACTTGAAGTTAGCCAACGGCAACAGCTTCGCTGATCTCTCAAGAGTCCTTAAAGGAACCCGCACCCAAAACGGTTGGTTCGCCGCAGGAGTCCAGGCGGGTGCATTTGAGCTGGCACTGGACTACGCGCGTGAACGGGAACAGTTCGGCAAGCCCATTGCGAGCTACCAGATGATCCAGGACCTGTTAGTGAAAAGTCTCGGGAACCTTACTGCGTCGCTGTCTATGATGGCGCGCTTGGCAGAATTGACGAACGCTGGAGAGCGCGTGGATGAGCAGGCTGCTTTGGCCAAGGCTTATACCTCCTCGCGAGCCCGAGAAACTGTTTCATGGTGCCGCGAGCTTTTCGGGGGCAATGGTATCGATCTTGGCTACGGCATCGCGCGGTTCTTCGGTGATGCCGAGGCAGTGCACACGTATGAGGGGACCCGCGAAATGAATACACTCATCGTTGGTCGAGACATCACCGGGATCGGGGCCTTCCAATAATGTGCCCGGACACCGCCTGGCGAGTGAGTACGTGCCAATAAATACAAACGGGGGACCAGGCAAGACCTGATCCCCCGTTTGTGACTACACGGCTTATTGCGAGGCTACCTCAGCGACGATCTCACGGTGTTGGATTTTGCCGTTGAAGTTCTTCGGTAGGTCGTTTTTCACAATGAACCGGCTTGGGACTTTGTAGTTTGCCAGATGCTTTTTGCAGTGCTGACGCAGCTGCTCTTCGAAGTCGTCCCAGTTGGCTCGTTTGTCAGGGTCGGATAGTGACACAGCGGCTACGACCGTCTCTCCGCGGTAGTCATCGGGTACCCCAACCACGGCTGCCTCATGGATTCCTGGCACTTGATACAGGACATCTTCCACTTCACGTGGCCAAACTTTATAACCGGAAGCTACAATCATATTCTTCGTGCGGTCCACGATGTATAACCAGGAGTCTTCGTCCACGAAACCGACGTCTCCCGTTTTGAGCCAGCCATCGAGAAAGACATTGGATGTTTCATCCGCGTTCTGCCAGTAACCGGCAACAATGCCCGGGCCACGCAGCAGAATTTCACCTCGTTCGCCAGTGGGCTGCTCATTCCCGTCCTCATCAACGATCTTCAGGCTTGCGCCGTCAAAGGCACGTCCCACGGAGATAATGCCGGACGCTTCATCGACCCGGAATTGCTCGTCTATAGGTGTCGAGGTGACGGCGCCGGTAGATTCC
>JAJUIX010000222.1 GCA_029267455.1 Enteractinococcus sp.
AGGGTCGCACCGATCAGGCCTCCCACTAAAGAACCTAAGGTGAGTTTCTTTGCAATAGTGCCAGCTTCTTTAAGCTCCCGTCGGTACCCCCAGGTACCGGAGACACCTGCGGCTACCAGACCAATCGCATTGGACATCTGAGCCGTCACCGGTGGGAACCCCACGGACACTAGCACTGGGAACGTAACCAGCGTGCCGGATCCCACTACCGAGTTAATGGTGCCAGCCCAAAAGCCTGCAAGGAGCACCAGGAGAGTTTGCCACCACTCCAACCCCAATATTTCCACGGATCTCCTTCAACGTGGTTAGGTACGGGCGAAGGCAGTGAAACGGCCCTCGGCGTTGCGAGTCACTTTCAAAGGAAGGCGGAAAGCTTCTGACAACGTCTCTTCTGTGAGGGCGGTGTCTATCGGGCCAGCCGAGACGATGCGACCTTCCCGAAGCAGCATCGCATGGGTGAAATTGGGTGGGATTTCTTCAACATGGTGGGTCACCAGAATCGGTGTGGGTGCATACGTATCTGCAGCGAGTTGCTTGAGGGATCGCACCAAGGTTTCACGACCCGCCAAATCCATCCCGGCGCCAGGTTCGTCGAGGATCAATAGTTCGGGGTCGGTCATCATGGCCCGAGCAATGAGCGCGCGTTTCCGTTCACCTTCGGATAGCGTTCGGAAGCGACGGTCGCTATACCCAGCAATCCCCCAGCGTGCAAGGAGCTGATCTGCTCGCTGTAAATCTTCTGGTTCATATTCCTCGCGCCAACGTCCCGTGACTCCGTAAGCGGCGGTCACGACGAGATCGCGAATGGTCTCGTTGCCCGGAAGTTGCTCGGCGAGCAAGGTGGAGGAGAGTCCAATGGCCGGTCGCAAGTCGAAAACGTCGACGGCGCCCAATACCTCACCCAGGATTGCCACATTGCCAGTAGTCGGATGCGATCGTGCTGCAGCGAGGTTGATCAGAGTAGACTTTCCGGCGCCGTTTGGGCCCATCACAATCCATCGTTCGCCTTCCTGAACGTGCCAAGATATATCATCGAGCAACAGATTTTGACCACGGCGAAGACTTACACGTGACATGTGCACAACGGAGTCTTCGATGGGGTTAAAGTCATGTGGTGACACGATGGGGCGTTGCGCGATTATTGCAGACGAGATTAGTTCGGATGAGCTCATACGCACCAGACTAGGCTAGATGTAGGACAATTTGTTGAAAGGAACCGGTTTATGCCGACAAATATTGCCAACATGAAGATCGGCGATCGGGTGGTCGTTTACAATAACGCCGGTCATCCTCAATTAGACGGTGTACCTACATATGCAGAATGCCTCAAGGGCGTTGGCTTTACCGGGCACCGGTGGATTTCGGCTGCGGACCGCATCAAGGATTTACCAGATGATTGGTTTCCTGCGGTGATGGCTAAAGCTCAAGTGAAAATCTTTCAGCAGCACGCCCCCTTGGTAGTACTCGATGTCGATTCGACCCTCATTCATGAAGAAGTCATTGAGTTGTTGGCATCTCATGCCGGCAAAGAACGCGAAGTCGCGGAGGTGACCGCTCGCGCGATGCGCGGGGAGATCGATTTTGCAGAGTCTCTGCACTACCGGGTTGCGACGCTTGAAGGCTTGCCGGTTAGCGTGCTCGATGAGGTAGCTTCTGCTGCGACCATTCATGATGGTGCACAACAACTTGTTCAGGCAGTACAACAAGCAGGTGGCTTTGTCTATGCAGTCTCAGGAGGCTTCGCTCACGCTTTGGCACCTATCGCAACCGAGTTAGGTTTGGACGGATTCGCCGCGAACACTCTAGAGGTCGTTAATGGAAAGCTCACGGGCAAAGTCACCGGTCAGATTATTGATCGCGCGGCCAAAGCTGCCATGTTACAACACTGGGCTGAGATGCACCGTGTGCCGCTCGAAGCGACGGTGGCTGTAGGTGACGGCGCTAATGATTTGGACATGATTGAGTTAGCCGGTTTCGGAGTGGGATTTTGTCCCAAACCGATCGTCCGGCAGCACGCCGACTGCATCATCGAAGTTCCGACCCATGATGTGTTACGGGCCGTGTTAGGCCTCTAATAGTCACAGCATTCGGCAGTACATACGATTCGCCTGGCGCACGCCCTCCGTTTGTATGGCTCATCGGTAGCGGGCGCGGTTAGACAAACGCAGGTCGATTCGCAAACAGCCCTTCGTGGAGCCCCGCATCAAAACATCGATGAAACCACTCATGCCCGCTCACTTGTCGATCGATGATGCCTCGAAGTTCTTGAGGATAGAGCGGATACAGCCCGAAGCAATGTACCGTTGTGCCAGCTACCTCGAAACTCATTGCCTCTGACGGCAGTGAACTGACTGCTTCAACCAGTACCCCGGAGAATTGCGTTCCAGGATAGGTATCGTCGAGGCTCGGATGCGCTCGTACTGTGTGGCCACGGCCGAGCCAGGTGTTATGGAGATACGGCAAACGCGCTAAATGATTCAGTTCATCAAACGGCCAGGAATAGGTTTCAGTTCTGTTTGAGGACATCTGATGGATCTCGTCTATCGGTGGCCACTCCGCCGGCAGGGTCATGACGAGTTCGATGCGCTCGTATTGCTCGAAGCCGGGCGGAACGTTCATACGGTGAGCTGACATCCCCGCCGTTACTAAGGTCCACACGTTGCGCTGAACTGTAGGAGGCCAAACGAAAAGATGTAGATGCATGTGGTCGGACAGCTGTTCTCCAAGGTTAAGCGGTTCACCGTCGATAAAACGTCCGAAATGTTGTGGGATAACTCCTTGGAGGTGTTGTTCAAAGACTTCCATCGCTGGGTCACGGTGCTGTGCTGAAAAATATGTCATGTCCTCAAACTAGAAGCAACGATCCAATTG
>JAJUIX010000060.1 GCA_029267455.1 Enteractinococcus sp.
AGCGCCTGGTAAACAGTTGCGACGGCGGGGTTGCGTTGGGATTCTTGTCGAACCACCGCCCAAAACGTCGCTGAGTGCGAAAACTCGTCATCCAATACCGTGACCAATCCCGGGTGGGGATCTGCCATGAAATCCGGTAGTAACCCAATACCCGCGCCTTCAAGGGTTGCCGTGAGATGCGCGTATACGTTTGTCGAAGAAATACCGGCTCGCATGGGTGGTAGTTTTGTCAGGGCCACGTCAAGATCGTGCACCAGCAAAATTGCCTCGACATAATAGTTCAAACGATGCTGTTCCAAATCCTGCAGCGTCTTGGGTTCGCCGTGCTCCGCTAGATAATCTGGTGTGGCATAGAGCTTCAATTGGTACTCTAAAAGTGGGTGTTCCCAAGACCGCGGCACTTCGGGTTTGCCCACCACGATTTCCAGGTCGAGTCCGGATCTGTTTTGCCGGGCGCGCTGTGTCGAGGTAAACAGTTCAATATCCAATGCAGGATGGCGCTCTTGCACGCTGGCGAGTGCCGGGACGGCGATATGCCCGGTGAAGGCCTCTGGCGCACCGATCCGAACCGTGCCGGTAATGGCCGCATCCGTATCGTTGGATACAAGCTTGGCTAAGGACTGCTCAATTTCTTCTGCAATCTCGAAAACCTGACGTCCCTCGGCAGTAATCTCCCAACCGGATTGCGAGCGCAACAGCAAGCGCTGGCCGGTAATTTTCTCCAAAGCGTTAATTCGGCGGGAAACGGTGGCGTGATTGATGCCCAGGGAATCAGCCGCCGCAGTGAATCGCCCGAGCCTGGCGACCGTCAAAAAGGTCATCAGTGACGGTAGGTTGCCATGCAGTTCTTCCCAGTCCATGGTTGAAAGTGTACTTGACCATACCGAAGCGCTAACGAAGTCGTATCTGTCTGCGGAATATCGACCTCGTGGCACATGTTCTAGCTGCTATGAACCTTCGTGATATCCCCATCAAAACCATGGAGGGGTCCGAGACTTCTCTCGCTGAGTTCGATGGCAAAGCGCTGCTCATCGTCAACGTCGCCTCCCGATGCGGGTTCACACCGCAGTATGCAGCGCTCGAGAAGCTGCAACAACAATACGGAGGTCGCGGGCTGCAAGTGCTCGGATTCCCAAGCAATCAATTTCTACAGGAATTGCGCTCCAATGAAGCGATCCAGCAGTTCTGCGCCGTCAACTATGGCATCACTTTCCCGATCTTCGATCGTATTCGTCTAAATGGCCGACGGCCTCACCCGCTCTATAGAGAACTCACAAAGCATCCTGATGCTTCAGGAAAAGCAGGCCGAATCAAATGGAACTTCGAGAAATTCCTCGTGGCCCCTTCGGGCGAGATTTATCGATTCCGTTCACGCACAAAGCCCGATGCTCCTGAGGTCCTGACCGCTATCGAACGCTGCCTGCCTAAATAACCAAGCAAGGCTGCCGTGAGGTTCTGCTCGTGAAACACCGGGTACTGTCCCTGAGTAACTCAACCAGACCTTCTTCATTACAGTTGCTGAACCAGTCTGTTAAAAGCACTGGAGCCCGAGCGATTCGCTCGGGCTCCAGTGCTATGGAAAATCAGAGAAAAAGGAGTTTAGAGGCTTTCCATAATCTTGCGCATTTTTTCAGCGGCTTCGGTTGGAGTCTGGCCAACCTGTACGCCTGCTGCTTCAAGTGCCTCTTTCTTGGCTGCGGCGGTACCGGACGAACCGGAAACGATCGCGCCGGCATGGCCCATGGTTTTGCCTTCAGGTGCGGTGAATCCTGCAATGTACCCGACAACTGGTTTGGAAACATTGTCCTTGATGTACTCGGCGGCACGTTCTTCGGCATCGCCACCAATTTCACCGATCATGATGATGGCTTTGGTTTCCGGATCGTTTTCGAACGCTTCAAGTGCATCGATATGCGTGGTACCGATGATGGGGTCGCCACCAATGCCGATCGCGGTAGAAATACCGATCCCGGACAGTTCGTGCATCATCTGATAGGTCAAGGTACCCGATTTGGAGACCAGACCAATTGGGCCGGAGCCAGTAATGTTGGCCGGGATGATGCCCGCCAATGATGCCTCCGGGGTGATGATACCGGGGCAGTTCGGTCCAATGATGCGGGTTTTTGGTTTGCCATCTGAGTTGGTGTTGGCCTGGGAGGCTGCAAAGAACTCGGCGGTGTCTTGGACAGGAATACCCTCGGTGATGACCACGAGCAGTTCGATCTCAGCTTCGATGGCCTCCAACGCAGCGTCTTTGGCGAACTTCGGTGGTACAAACATGACCGAAACGTTGGCGCCGGTTTCTTTCATGGCTTCTTCTACGGTGCCATAAACGTTCAACGTGACATCGTTGCCGTCGGCGTCAACGTGCTCAACGGTTTGACCCGCACGGCGAGCGTTGACACCACCAACAATGTTGGTGCCAGCTTTCAGCATCAGTGCGGTGTGTTTGGTCCCTTCGCCACCGGTAATCCCTTGGACGATGACTTTGGAATCTTTATTAAGAAAAATTGACATTTCTGTGTATCCCGTCCTTATTTATTGGCCAGCTCGGCAGCTTTGTCAGCGCCTTCGTCCATGGTGGCCGCGATTGTGACCAGTGGATGGTTGGCTTCGGCCAAGATAGAGCGTCCCTCTTCCACCTTGTTGCCGTCCAAGCGGACAACGAGTGGTTTGGTCGCGGAATCGCCCAGGATATCGAGTGCTTGCACGATGCCGTTGGCGACCTGATCGCACGCGGTAATACCGCCGAAAACGTTCACAAATACGGACTTGACCTCTGGGTCCCCCAGGATGACGTCAAGACCATCGGCCATCACCTGAGCATCAGCGCCACCACCGATATCCAGAAAGTTAGCGGGCTTGACGTTACCGTGGTTTTCACCGGCATAAGCAACGACGTCCAGTGTGGACATCACGAGACCGGCACCGTTACCGATGACACCGACGTTACCTTCAAGTTTGACGTAGTTGAGATCTTTAGCTTCGGCCTTAGCCTCGAGCGGGTTCTCGGTGCGTTCGTCAACGAAGTTAGCATGCTCTGGCTGACGGAACGCCGCGTTGTCGTCTACCGATACTTTACCGTCGAGCGCAATGAGCTTGCCCTCTCCGGTCAGTACCAATGGGTTGACTTCTACCAGGGTGGCATCTTCTTCTTTAAAGACTTCGCCGAGTTTGACGAGGACTTCGGCGATATCGCTCTGAAGCTCCGGCGCGAACTTTGCTTCAGCAACGATTTTGTCTGCGACTTCGCGGTTCAAACCGGTGGTTGGTGATACTTCAACCCGGGCCAGATCTTCCGGACGTTCTTCGGCGAGCTGTTCAATGTCCATTCCGCCTTCTACCGAGGCCATCGCCAAGTAGGAGCGGTTAGCGCGGTCCAGCAGCATCGAGAAGTAGTACTCTTCTTTGATGTCAGCGCCTTCAGCGATCATCACCTGGTGTACGGTGTGGCCTTTGATGTCCATACCCAAGATTTCTTTGGCATATTCGTAGGCTTCGTCGGCATTTTTGGCGACTTTGACACCGCCGGCTTTACCGCGGCCACCGATTTTAACTTGGGCTTTGACAACGGTGACGCCACCAAGCTTTTCTGCGGCGGCTTTAGCTTCTTCCGGGGTTTCGGCAACGATCCCGGCCAGCACGGGTACCCCGTGTGCCTCGAATAGATCGCGTGCCTGGTATTCATACAGGTCCACGGGTTTGCAGTCCTTTTTACCTCGACAACTATTGAATGAGATACCGGGTTCAAGAAATCACCCGGCGATCTACGAGTTCGGCATCATGCCTGAAAACTCCTAAGCTCTTACCTTAGTGCACCCCGGCGAGTATTCCGGAACAATGACTCTATGTGGGTTCCGCTCACACTTTTTTCAGCGGCGCATAGCGCAGCAGCAGACGCTTTTCGGACTCAGCGAACTGGACTACTGCCACGGCTTTATCCCCGCTGCCCTGCACGCCGGTCACCACACCGGTACCAAAGGTTTTGTGCTCCACCGTGTCACCGGCAGCCACCATAATCACTTCTTTGTTCGGGTTGACTTTGGTGCGGGGGGCTGGTTTTTTGACACGCGCAGCTTCTTGGGTTTCCGTGATGCCCTCGGTACCGGCTCTACCGTAATTTTTCGACGAGGTTGAGGCGCCCCAGTGTGAACCCGTGAAGCGTTGAGCATCCCGATACCTGAAACCACGCACCCCGGTGTCTTGGCCGAAGCCACCGATGTCTGTCCCAAATCGCGAGGTTGCCGGTGAGCCCTTGCCTTCGCGTTCCCATTCGATGAGGTCTGCTGGGATCTCAGCCAAAAATTGGCTGGCCGGGTTGAATTGGTGTTGTCCCCACATACTGCGTGATTCGGCACGTGAGACAAAGAGCCGTTCGCGTGCACGCGTTAGTCCTACGTATGCCAAACGGCGTTCTTCGGCCAGCTCTTTTTCGTCAGCCATCGAACGAGCGTGGGGGAACACGCCATGTTCCATACCGGTTAGGAAGACCACCGGGAATTCCAGACCTTTTGCGGTGTGCAGTGTCATGAGCGTGACTTCACCCATTTGATCGGCAAGCGCCTGTCCTTCTGCATCGGTGGCATCCGGGAGTTGATCGGCGTCTGCAACGAGTGCGACTTGTTCCAGGAAATCTCCGAGGGTCCCGCCGGGATGAGTTTTATCAAATTCGCGCACGACGCCCACAAGTTCGCCCAGGTTGTCGGCACGTGATTCGTCTTGAAAATCTTTGGAATTGCGCAGCGCTTCGAGCATTCCGGTCTGCTCAAGGACCGCCTCTAGCACGGTCGCCACCGATTCCGTCTGAGCAATCTGGTTCAGATCATCGAGCAGCTGCACGAATTTATTCACCGCATTCAACGAGCGCGTTGCCATCCCGCCCGGAGCGTTTTCAGCATCACGCAGGGCTGCCATGAATGTAGACTGCTGTCGGTCTTGATGCGCTGCAATCGTACCTTCAGCGCGTTCGCCGATCCCGCGCTTGGGCTCGTTCAGGATTCGACGGAGGTTGACATCGTCGTCGGGGTTATCCAGCACTCGCAGGTAGGCTAGAGCGTCTTTGATTTCCTTGCGGTCATAGAATCGGGTGCCTCCCACGACCCGATATGGAATACCCGAAGCGATCAGCCGTTCTTCGATGGCGCGTGACTGCGCGTTGGTGCGGTAGAAGATGGCCATGTCAGCCGGACGGTAGTCATGGTTATCCATCAGATCATCGATAGTGTCGGTGATCCACTGAGCTTCTCGCGACTCCGTTTCGGCCGCATAGCCAACAATTTTTTCACCGTTGCCAGCCGCCGTCCAGAGCCGTTTAATCTCGCGCGACGGGTTCTGGGCAATCACGGCGTTTGCCGCATCCAGAATATTTTGGGTCGATCGATAGTTTTGTTCTAGTCGAATAACTGTGGCGTCGGGATAATCATGCTCGAAATCAATAATGTTTCGAATATCTGCCCCTCGGAATGCATAAATGGACTGGTCAGAGTCGCCCACGACGGTCAGCTGTCCACCTTCAGTTTCGACTCCTGGCGGGTCATCGGGTGCACCCGTGAGCTGTCGCACCAGCCGGTACTGAGCGTGGTTGGTGTCTTGGTACTCATCCACCAGTACGTACCGGAAACGCCGACGGTAATTATCCAAGATCGCTGGGAAGGCATCAAACATGTGCACCACGTTGCTGATGAGATCATCAAAATCCATCGCATTGGCGGTACGAAGCCTAGAGGTGTACTCCTTATAGACTTCGGCAACAGCCTGGTGCCAAGGGTCCCCGCCAGCCGTACCAGAAAACTCTTCATCGTCAATTAATTCGTTTTTGAGGCCCGAAATTTTATTGCGAATGGCACGTGGGGCAAATCGACGCGGATCGATGTCTGCGTCTTTGGCGATTTGGGTAATCAAGCGCAGTGAATCGGTCGCATCATAGATCGAGAAGTTTGATTTCAACCCGATGTGACTGGCTTCGCGCCGCAAAATACGTACGCATGAAGAGTGGAAAGTTGAAATCCACATGCGTTGCGCCGCTGGCCCTACGAGCTCTCCGATACGTTCACGCATCTCGGCAGCGGCCTTATTCGTAAAGGTAATGGCTAGAAACTCATGTGGCCGAGCATCACCCGTTGCCAGCAGATGACCAATACGGTGAGTAAGCACGCGCGTCTTACCGGAACCTGCTCCAGCAACAATCAAAAGTGGTCCGCCCCGGTGCACCACTGCCTCAGCTTGTGCATCATTGAGCCCATCGAGCAACTGCTCCGCAGGAGTATCCGGCTTATCGACCGGTACTTCGGACACGGTATCGACTGTCAAAGCGGGAGCAAAACTGGGCAATGAAGTGTGATGGGCCATGATGCCTAAGTCTAGCCTTTCGTACCATAAGGATTCGTGCGTGTTCGCCGCCTGTGGAGAACACTGAAACGAGTCCACTATATGACTCCACTAAGATGACAGATAGTTTCATAACATGCCCTGAGCCAATGCGGGCATTTCTACACTGCGCCGGAGGATGAGTGGCTAGAAAACGCCGTGCCAAAGACTACAAAAGCAATGCGACCGCGTCGTCGAAATCAAAACCAGATCGGCCGCGGTACACGCTCGCGCAGGCAAAAGAGGATATCCGGCAGGCTAACCGGCAGGAAGGCAACCCCGGCATTCTGGTCTTTGCCGTTCTGGCGGTGACGGCTTTTATCGCGTTTTACTACCACATCCTGGCGTTACAAGGCATGGAACAGTTGACCGGTGGGATGTCGATGCTTGATCATCGCTTAGCCGGATTCACGGTTTCTGATGTAGAACGTCTCGCGGAACGCATGGATGGTGATGTGATGGGCCAGTACAACTGGATACACATTACTGCCGGGCGAATCTTCCCGATCATGATGGCGCTGAGCGTCATCACCGTGGGATTGTGGACGCTGCGCACCAAGCTGGCCAAATGGGCCGCAGTGATGATCGGTATTGGGTACGCGGCTCTTGAAATGTGGGCTTCCTTTACGCGTGAGCGTGCGTTGCTCGATGTTACTGAAGCCAATGTGTCACTCGCATCATCACTGACGATTGCCCAGTGGCTCCTGCTGATGTTGTTAATTATCTGGCTTGCAGTGATGTTAATCTTGAAATTTATTGGCCGGAACAGCCCTGGACTTGAGACTTCTCTCGACCCCGAGCGCGAAATACCCTAAGTCGTCGTGTACCCCGGCGGGCTCGATGGTTTCGGTCACTTTCAAACCGAGGGTATCGCGACATCGCGGCCTAGAACACAGCTAGCGAAACACGATAGGAGCGTGCCTCAATAAGAAGGGCAGTGAAATGGCACGTAGGGTAAACTCACTTCATGGTGGTCACTTCTTGGTCACTGGTCAAAACCACTGGCCGCTAGATCGTTGCTATTGCAACGATGCCTCCGTAGCTCAGTAGGATAGAGCATCCCTCTCCTAAAGGGAAGGTCGTCGGTTCGA